>JAGVJP010000091.1 GCA_020051075.1 Parachlamydiales bacterium | reverse complement strand
TGGGTATGAATAAGTTAAATATCGCAGCCTGAAGGGTTGCAAGAGGGCAAAGGTTTTAGACTGATGCGCATGGCAAAAAGATGTGGGTACAAGTATGCTCCACGCGGGGCTTCCCACTTGAGTCGCTACCGCGACAAAAAACAATTCTCCTGTTTCCCAAATCCACATCAGTCGTTATTCCAATAGGTGCTGAAGAGTTATGCTTGTCGCGGTAGCGACTGAAGTGGGAAGTCCCGCGTGTAGGGAGCTCGGCGACAGGAACGTGGGGTCAAGATGCAGACCAATCCAGAGCTGCGGTAGCAGCGAAAGAAAAACGAGCAATTCTCGTTGCCAGAACAAGCACTGGGAAGATGTGTATAAAGATAAGGCCGTCAGGCCTGGGAACCAGCATGCCTTTGGATAGATGGAGTCAATGTCTGCAGTTAGGGAAAGAGAAGAATTTGACGAAAATGGGATTTATGTTAAACAGTGAATGCCGTTTAACAGGAGTTGAAAAATGAAAATTGTCATCTCGGGCACCTCGGGGCTGGTCGGTTCTGCTCTAGCCTCTTTTTTGGATGCTGAAGATTATCAAATCTACAAACTCGTGAGAGGAAGAGCTGATTTGCATCCGCAAGAAATTGCCTGGGATCCTCACAAAGGGGTGGTTGACTTGGAATTGCTGGAGGGTGCAGACGCTATCGTCCACCTGGCTGGAGAGTCAATTATGGGTCGTTGGACGGCCCGCAAAAAGAGAGACATCGAAAGCAGCCGGGTTGATTCAACCTCATCACTGGTGAAGGATCTCGCCCGTCTGAAGCGTCCTCCCACTCTTTTCATTTGTGCGTCAGCCATCGGCTTTTATGGGGATCGAGGAGAAGAGTGGCTGACGGAAAAGAGCCCCCCAGGTCATGGCTTTTTAGCCGATGTGTGCGAAAAATGGGAGGCGGCGGCAAAAGGAGCTGCCGATGCAGGGATCAGGACCATTAATCTTCGTCTTGGAATGGTTCTCAGCGAGGCTGGAGGGGCTCTTAAACAGATGCTCACTCCTTTTAGATGGGGTCTAGGAGGACGCCTAGGTTCCGGGTCGCAATACATGAGTTGGATCACCTTGTATGATTTGCTCCATGTCATCGAATTTTTGGTCCAGACACCTGAGATTGCCGGTCCAGTGAACGCGGTCACCCCCTTCCCCGTTCAAAATTACGAATTCACAAAGAACTTAGCCGACGAACTGCAGAGGCCTGCGATCCTGCCGATGCCGGCTTTTGCTGTAAAATGGATTTTTGGACAGATGGGAGAGGAGCTCTTGCTCAGCAGCACAAGGGTCAAGCCTCAGAAGTTAGAAGAGGCTCAATTTGCCTTTACCTATCCCCGCCTTGAAGATGCATTGATTCACTGCCTCGCCCGAGTTAGGTAATGGGGGAGACGTGAAAAGTTATGCTCGGATTAGGTAACGTCAGATAAGATCAAAAACTGACGTCTATTTCGCCGCCAATATAGCCAGCTGGTTCAAGGTCATAATTGTGAGCGTGGTGATTGTGAGAATTCGCTACCCGATATTTGCCAGCAAAGGTTATCCCACCGTGGATGTTGGCGCTGATTCCTAAGTTCTCGTATCTAACCATGAATTCTGCTCCGATATTTTGATATCTGACGAGGAATCGAGGGCAGCTCTGATCGCGGTTGACCCTAAATCGGGAATTAAAGTTTCTTCCTGCAAGGGCAAAGGACCAATTAGGGTTCAACATATAGTTAAGTGAAATGTTAACAGGGTAAACTAAGTTGAGCTTCCACTGCTTTGAGATCTGCCAATCAGCACCTAAAATTGGCCAAACGCGGTCTAGTCGAATGCCCGTTTCTCCCCAGAATCCGATATGGATTCCAATTTCTTTGGTGAATTCATATCGTCCCCAGAGTAAGAGGTCGTAACTGGTATAATCTGATTGCCACTGTTCGGTATCCATGTTAATGCTCAGAGAAGTCCGCCAAAACCAGCGGTCCAGACGATGGGTAAAATAAACCGCTTCCAGAGAAAGGATGTTGAAATGATCTTGTTTGAAATAGGGATTTTGGTCCCAAGAGAGGTAGGTTGCTGAAAAATCTAAGGCTAGTCTAACCCCCTCTTCATAGGCAGGGCAGTAGTAGACGACCATCCCAACTTCAACGTCAGATTCTGCAAAGCTGATCGAATCTTTTTCATAAAAACCGCGACTGATGTTAGCGTCTTCGAGTACATCGACATGGCTTTCAAAGCTGAAGGGACTCCTCTTGGCTGGCTGAGTGATTTCTTCGGAGCCAAAGTTATGTGGGTCTGGATCGATTTGCTGTCCCCAAGCTAAAGAAAGGGAAGACAAAGTAAGATAGAGTGTTAAATAACGGAAATTCACTTGTTATGCCTCAATTTTGTATTAAGCATCCATAAGGATGAGATCTGGCCAGTGGTAAAAAAAGATTTTTTTATCGAAATTTTGATATTTCGTCAATGGTAAAGTCATTTAGAACCTCAAATTATGCCATTTTTTTCACAATATCTAGTTGGATTTTATTCATTTTTACTTTTTTGTTATTGATTGTTTGCAAAAAAATCCTGTTTTCTGTTAAAATTGGTTACATTAAAACTTTAAAATAAAAGAGTGTTTATGTCATCACCATTAGCAAGACCAGCAAGCCCAGTACATCATGTTCCTTCTTCTCAATCACTTCGATTGAATCAGCAGGGAGGAAATGCAGCTCCTGTTGATCAAACGGTGGGAGCCGACGATCCTATTGTCAGTCGATGCTCATGTAGATTTGCCCTACAAATATTAGAACAGGCTCTTATCTTTTTCATCGACAATACTTTTGAGTTTCTAAAAAAACCTTGTGAATTTATATTTTTCGCTTCTGATTATATCAGCGGCCTTGCGCACGATATCGCGGTCGTTGCCAATCGTTGCCTATTTGCACCTGAATTTGACCCCTATTCGCCAAAATTTATTGAGCAATTAAATGAGTTAACGACTCAAGCGGCCACTTTCGAAGCACGGCTGCACGATATTGAAGCATTGATTCCTATTTCAAATGTTCATCTGATGAAAACCCTTAATCAATTGATTGAGTACCATTCTGCTTTAAAAGTTTGTGCTGATAGAATTCAAAGATTCTCAGCTGGAACACGAAGATGCCATGATCTTGCCGAACTTCATACGAACACCGTTACGCCTCTTCTAGCTAGATTTCAGGCAGTGCGAACCAATTTTTCTGAGCTTATCCGAAACGATGTCCAGCGGCCAGCAGTTGAGAGGTTTGAGCACCTTATCGCGAGGCTTTGGGAATTTGGAGCTAAGATTCCAAAGTCATTTACAAGCGAGTTCAGGGATATGTTGTGGACGTTAGATAAAGCGTTCTATACCGGTCTTTTTACTGACCCGCAATGGGAAAGCCATCGGAAAGACTATATTCTTCAAAGGATAAATACGCTCGAAACTGGTCCTGATGTGACTGCCAGCGCAGACCAGAATGCGCCTCCACGTTTGAGGAATCTCGGCAACTCCTGTTATATGAACGCGCTGACTCAACTGATTTTCACTACACCGAATTTAGCCCAGCGACTGGAAAATCCGTTGGAGCGCTTGCCAAGAGAGTCTGATCAAGCTTATGAAAGACGGGAAAATATTCGCAAGGAACTTTATTACTTCACTCAGCCTAGAGGAAACCAGCCGACAACGGTTCCAACACTCACGAATCTTCAAATGCTCTTTCTAATATCAGAAAATGATAAATCAACAGTATCAACGTTTGGGGAACCAATTGTTTCAGGTCAATCGCGCCTTCCTTCTGTCGCTGCGCTCCAAAGAAATATTTTTGAGCCTAAATGGCGATACGATCTGAGGATGCAGCGTCAGCGCATGGAAACAGAACTCACGCGTATCGATGCAGCAATCAACCGCATGAATGACAGAAGATTTGAAGACCCAAACTCTTTTAACGAACAAGACTATGGAAGACTTCAAGATAGTCGTACAGCTGAGAATACAAGGCTTCAAAATGATCTAGAGTATGCAAGAATTCAAGGCCTTATTAACAACGGTGTTGACTATGGAGATTTCATCTATGAAAATCTCATGCACAGAAGGCAACTAGATTCTGCTCAAATTCTTGAGTTATATATGGATGCTGTCTTACCTTATCGGTTTGAACAGGAAGTTGTGCTTAGAACTGAGATGTTTCCTGGATTAGAATTCGTTAAGCGACCTGAGGTACAAACAATCCAACAGTTGCCGATACAAACTCCACTAAATTTAGATGATTGGGTATTCAACACTTATGGACAGTTCGATCGGGTGACGCAGCAAATGAGGACTGAATATCAAGCCTACTTACGTGAAGCTCAGCGAGAGATGTCTTCGTTGGATTATCAAATTCGTTCGTTCTTCCAAGAGAGCTTGATGGAAGGCGAAGGTAGGGATTTTGATCCTAATTGGACGATGGAAGAGGATAATATTGAGGTTAGGACTGTGGGTCCAGAGGGAGAAGCAAGCAGACTGTTGAATGCTTTTAGCCGATCGGAGAATATCCATCTACGCCAAACCAATCCTGAATTGTTCCGGTACACTGAACATTACTCCCTTCGAAATTTACCTGATGTCCTGCCTCTCCATTTGAAGCGGTTTGAAACTGTTTACGGAGCGAGAGGGCCGATTCAGCGAAAAGTCGATTTCGGTATCACATTGCCAGAAGATGGTTACATCGATCTCACTGAATACCAAGACTCACAAGACAGAGCTCAACCAGCCGTGTATCGTATCACTGCCTATGTTGAGCATTCTGGAAGTCTTAATGGGGGACATTATGTTGCCTATACTGAAAGAAATGGACGTTACTATTATTGCAGCGACACTACCGTTAATGAAGTCACTAGACAGCAGTTCATAAATAATAGAAACGCCTATACCATCATGCTTAAAAAAGTGCCTGCGGAAGAAGCTGCCGATATTCTAGCTCGGCGAATTGCTGCGACCCTCGAATAGAGCCAGAACAGGATAGGCAGGAACGAAAACAGGATAAGCAAAGGGGCAAACAGGATAGGCAGGATCGCTTCGCGGCAGGATAGGCAAGATAAGAAAGATAAAATCTTAGATTCAATCTATCCTTCCCATCCTGTCAATTTTTACAGGATGGGAAGGATAGGGAATTATCTTTTATTTTCATTCGATGCTTGTCTGTATGATCCTTCTTGCTTATCCTGCCCTATCCTCCCTATCCTGTTTTGTCCCTTTTGCCTATCTTGTTTTCTCTTGTTTGTCCTGCTTATCTTGTTTTTGAGCCGACCATGCGTGCAAGTTCCTGTTGCCGCGCTTCCGGGTTTGCTAATTCGTCGATCAGCGTGAAGGTTCGTCCTTCGATCTCTTTTTTATAGATGCAGAAATGGTGGTTTGCAAATGAAGCCACTTGTGGGAAGTGGGTGATGCAGATCACTTGACGCCCTTGGCTGATCTCTTTAAGTTTTTCTCCAACGATGCCGGCTGTTTCTCCGCCGATATTGGCGTCAACTTCATCGAAGATCAGCGTGGCGATATCTTCTTTCCCTCCGAGCAGCGTTTGCAGAGCAAGCAGTATCCTTGAGATCTCTCCTCCGCTGACACCATCAGTGAGTGGGATTTTGTGTTCACCTTGATTGGGTTGTAGAAAAAATTCGACTTTTTCATCGCCATTTCTCGTTCGCTTTTGGGGGGATAGTTCAATGAAAAATAGCGCCTTTGACATATTGAGGGTATGGAGTTCTTTTGTCAGCCGTGCTGCGAGCTCTGCGGCACACTGTTTCCTTTGGAGGGTCAATGCGTGTGCAGCTTCATGCGTTTCACCTTCAGCGTCCTGGAGTTTAATCTTAAGATTGTCGATTTCGAGCTCCCGATTTTCCAATTGGCTGAGCTTGATAGAGGTTTGATCGCGATAGGCGATGACATCGGAGATTGTCGCTCCATATTTTCGTTTCACCTGATTCAACAGCGTTAACCGCTCATTCACCTCTTCTAGACGGCAAGGGTTGGAATTGAGATGTCCCTGATAGCATCTGAGGGTGTGGGCAAGCTCTTGCAAATCTAGGCATGCGGTCTGCAGGATTTGCAGAGACTCATTCAATGAGGGGTCGAAGGGAACAAGGCTTTCGAGCGTCTGCCTCTGCCTGTTGAGGAGGGGAATGACCGGTTGTCGATCACCAGAGAGGCATTCATTGATCTCATCGATTTTGCAAGCCATCTCTTCGGCGTGCTGAAGAAGGGTGAATTCTGCAAATAATTCTTCTTCTTCATCTTCTTTCAGCTGTGCTTCTTCCAGCTCTTCCAGCTGCCGTTGATAATTTTCTATCGTTCGAATCCGTTCGCCCTCCTCCCGAATCAAGAGATCAAGTTCTCCCTTCAACTGGTTTTCTAAGTCGAAGCGCTGTTGGAATCTTTGGAGGAGTGGCTGCAAGCTGCCATAGAGATCGAGGAGTGATCGATGGGTATCGGAGGAGAGGAGCTGCTGGTTTGCATGCTGGCCGACAGTCTGCGTGAGGAGCTGTCCAAGCCGGCGTAAAAACGTCAGCTGGGTTTGTTGGCTGTTGATGAAAATCCTGTTTTTGCCAGACTCTGAGAGCTCTCGTCGGATGATTAACTCTTGTTCAGCATCGTGGTCAATGCCCCCTTCAGTCAGGAACCCTCTGATATGAGGGGAGGTGACTTCGAAAGCTGCTTCGACATAGCCTTTGTCACAGCCGCGCCGGATGATGGTTGCATCGGCCCTTTCGCCAAAAACTAGGTTTAGGCTCTGCATGATGGCAGATTTGCCTGACCCTGTTTCGCCAGTTAAGATGTTAAGCCCTTCCGTGAAGTGGAGAGAGGCTTTTTCGATGAGGATGATATTTTGGATGAAAAGTCTTTTTAACATAATCAAGAATCATAGGATTGAGAAAGAAGTTTTTGTAGATCGCCTGAGCTTATCTCCATCAGATAGCCTTGATCAACCCATGCAGGGGCGGTGAAGACGAGGTTGCCATCGACATAAGCAACCGGAGTCAGAACGATGTCCGGCTTACCGTTAAATTGGTAGATGACGATTTGATCGATATCAGGTTTTTGCCGTTTTCCTGGTTTAACTCCAACAACGCGTACAGCGCGGTTTAAGAAATCAGCAACGCTATTTTGCTGTTGAAAATCCAATGTATAGAGAAGCTGATTTTTTCCCACGGCCATTCCTCTGATGTCGTTATATTTGAGATAGGTCTGATTGATCGGTTGGCCTGTGACAAGTGTTTTGAGGTTAATCGCAAAAAGTAGTGCGATGGCTGCAAATACGCAAGCAGTCATGATAAGAAGAGTCCGATTGTCCATAAATTCATCCCATTGTTATCTTGTTATATCTAAAATGGCGTCAAGGTTTTTGAAATGTTCCTTGCATAATTCGAGGAGAAAGGATTGTCCATATTGCTTCAAAATCTTCTTCCCGATTTTAATCGTTTCGCTGCCGCCTCCTTTTGGGAGTGTGATGCCAATATCTCGGCCGAGCAATTCAAGCCCTTCAACAAAAGATTGACGCGCGAGTATTGATGCTGCTGCAACAGCTAAATCCTCTTCAGCGCGGTGTCTTTGAGTGAGGTTCACCAACAGCTTTTTTCGTTTTAATGCCGTTTCCACAACGTGTTCGTTGGCAAATTGGTCGATGATGACATCTTTGCAGCCAGTATTGATCACCAGCTGCTCGATGGCGGTGGCATGCCCCCATGCAAGAAGTCGATTTAAATTCTTAAATTCCTTGTAGATTTGATTGTATTTCGGAGGGTTGATTTTAACGATCTGATAACGGCAGAGTTGTTTGATTTGATTGCCTATCTTTCGGATCGCATCATCTGACAGTTTTTTGGAATCTTTGACCCCGATTTTCTGCAATTTGGCAAAGTCTTCTTCGGCGACATACACCCCTGCAACGCATAGAGGACCGAAAAAATCCCCCTTTCCAGATTCGTCGATGCCGATATGGGGAATGAAACCCTCTTGTGCATGAGGATGTGTGAAGGTAAAAGAGTTGAGGATTTCAGGTTCCAGATAGAATTCAATAAATTCTGCCGACAATTTCCCTTGAACAACGAGTTTTCCTGATTGATATAATGTGCAGGAAATCCCTTTATCTTTTGCTGAAAATACTGTGTGGGGAGGTGCGGCGATGTCAAACCCTCTTCCTTTGAGCTCTTCAAGCAGTTTTGATCCCTGCTCGGAGGAGAGAGTTGCGACAAATAAATGGGACGGAGGTTGCTCTGACATTATACCAGCATCTAGTTAACGATGAAAAGAGAGGTAAGATTAGCAAATTATATCGGGAAGATCAATGTCTAAATCATAAAGATCTTGCCTATTATCTTGAAATTTGTCTATACTCGAGCGAAGAGAAAAAGGAGAATTCCTATGGTAAGAATGAGTAAACAGGGAGAAAGAAGGCACCGCTTTCCTCGTAAAAATCGTGCTCCAAGTGCAAAAACAGGGCCTTTGAAAGACCAACTGCCCAATGGGTATAAAGCTCATTCAAACGCTGTTGAAGGCGATATTGCAGCAATGGTGTTTATCGCAAAAATAAAATAAAACTTGTCAATCAACTAGGAGAATAGTGTACCCATGTCACGACATCCAAGTTTTGGAAAAGCAGGAAAATCTGCAACCAAACGCAATGTTCTAAAGCGATTTGAGAGAATCGATGTCCTAAAAAAAATCGGACGTTGGAAAGAAGAAGATAACAAACGCATTACTGGGCTTCCTAAAACGCCTGTGATGTAAATCTATTTTCAAAAGTAGTGGCCTCACTTCTCCTCGAAGAAAAATATAAAGGAAAAGTGGTCCTTGTCGAAAGCGGAAGGGGACTTCCGCACTCCAAACGCTTCGCGTCTCCAAAATTCTCCATGGCTTCGCGAAGCGTTTGGATTGCGGAAGTCCCCTTCCGCTTTTTTGGAGAAGCATGTTGGCAAGTGCCGTGCAGGCAGACTCCCTTTTTCAGAGTCTCAATGATTCTGTGTTTCTAATTTCCAAGGCGCTCATGATTGTTCAGGTGGTCAACAAACAAAAAGATTTGAAGGTTTCCACTCCGCAGATCAAGCGGTTGGTTAAACACGCCATCGAAGCAGCAGAGGTGGTATGTGATGAAGTTGGAATCTATCTTGTCGACAGAAAGAGAATCTGTCAGCTTCACCAAGAATTCTTCAATGATCCCTCGCCAACAGATTGTATTTCGTTCCCCTTAGACGATGATGAAACCCCATTTTATCGAGTTTTAGGCGAAGTTTTTGTTTGCCCTGCCACAGCGATTGACTATAGCGCTGCTCATCACTCAGATCCCTATGAAGAACTGACCCTTTATATCATCCATGGACTTCTTCATCTCATTGGATACGATGACATTGAAGATCAGGACAGGAGGAAGATGAGGGAAGCGGAAAAATACCATTTGAGTTTACTGAAAAGCAAGGAACTGATCTTGAAATCCAACTTGCGACTCGTTCATAGGTCGCAAGTTTTGAAGTAGAATTAGATTTTTAAGAGCGAACCTGGTATAAAAAATAATTGACTTTGGACCCCCGTGAACGGTTACCACTAGGGCTTTGTTCCATAAATCACCACAGAGCTACTGAGATCACTGAGCAGGTGGGAGATAGGGAGAAAATGGTTTGATGATTTCTCAATTTTCTCATCATTCCTCACCGATCTCAGTGTCTCAGTGGTGAACGCCTACTACAAGGGAGATCATCTTGTTTTTGAATGTAATGTTCTTATTCATCCTTCTGTTTTTGATTGGACTGTTTTGTTTAAGTGCTGTCAATACCGCTTTTCGCCGCCTGCAGAAAAAAGATTCGATCAAGCAAGTAGACAGCGTTGGGAAGCGGTTTTTTTATCGGTATCTCGTTTCCTGGTTCTTTCCTGCCCAAGAATTTAGAAATCTCTATTTTTCCGTCGTTCTCACGCAAAATGCACTCCGTTTCATCTACGCGCTTTTATCTTTGTTCTTATTGGCTAAATTCAACCTCGTTTATTGGGGAGTTGACACAGACCTTCACCAGCTAGTGTTTTCCTTTAGTTGGACCATCGGGTTCCCTTTATTGATTTTGTTTTTTACTATCCTGTTTGTGGTCGGCGATTATTGCGGCTCGCTATTTGGCAACTGCTATCCAGCGTTGGCCATTCAGGTTTTTGCTCCTATTGTCTCTTTCTTGATGACACCCTTCTTCCCTTTAACTTTTATCTTGTTAAAACTCGCCCATCTTCTTCCTAAGACGATCTATTTCGATCCACTGGATGAACACTCTCGCCAGGGGATGGAAGATCTAATGGCCATTCTGGAAGAATATCATCTAGACTCGCATTTGGATTCTCAAGATACAAAGTTGATTGTCTCTGTGATGGACTTCAAGGGGAGGATTGCGCGTGAAGTGATGGTTCCTCGTGTTGATGTCTTCAGCCTTCCTCATAATATGACGATTGAGCAGGCGGCTAAGCTTCTCTATAAAGAAGGATATAGCCGGACACCAGTTTACAAAGAGACATTAGATAACATCATCGGTGTGTTGATGTACAAGGATATTTTAGCTCAGTATATGGAGCATATCCGCAAAGAAGACCGCTCGAATCTAGAAAAACCGATTGAAACATTGGTGAAAAATATTCTCTATGTCCCTGAAACAAAAAAGATCTCCCATCTTTTGCAGGAATTTCGTAAGAAACAGGTCCATTTGGCTATTGTTGTCGATGAATATGGCGGAACGGAAGGGATTGTGTCAATAGAAGATATCCTGGAAGCCATTGTGGGTGAAATCGCTGATGAATATGACCAAGAAGAGGCGCTTTTTTTACAGCTTCCTGAAGGGGGATGGCTGATTGATCCGCGGATGAACATCTTAGACATTGAGGCACAGCTAGGGATTGAAATCCCTCAAGATGGGGATTACGATACCATTGGAGGATATGTTTTCCATGAAACAGGGATGATCCCGAACAAAGGATACATCATTCGCCAGCCAAATTTTGAGATAGAAGTGATCCGCTCTAATAACCGCCGCGTGGAAAAACTCCGTATTAATCCGATAAATCAAGACTTAGACCAGGATGAAGATCGTTTATGAATGAAAACCAACTTTCACTATTTCTCTTAATTTTTCTTGTAGGGAGCATCTGCGGGGCAGCGATATTTTGGATCTACTACCGCTTTGCGTTAGGAGGGGTGGAACAGATCGCTAATAACATCATGCATCGAGCCCAACAAGATGGCGAAGAGGTGATTAAGTCTGCTGAACTGGCATTTAAACAGAAACAGCTGGAAAGCCAAAAAGAAATTGAGAGCTATCTCCACAATGAACGAAAAAAGATCCAAGGAGAGGAAGAGAGGCTTAAGCAGCGGGAAGATAAGATTGAGAACCGGATGAACCTCGTTGAAAAGAAGTTGTCTGATATCGAGAAACGGGAAGCCATTTTGATCGCCAGAAAAAGCCAGGTCGATGAAGAGAAAAAAAGCCTATCAGAAACGCATGGTAAGCTTGTTGTCGAACTAGAAAAAATTTCCGGCTTAAGTTCTAGTGAAGCTAAAGACCTGCTCCTCACCCGTCTCACCAACGAAGTGAAAACCGAAGCAGCGTTGTTGATCCGCCGGATAAGAAAGGAAGCTGAAGAAGAAGGTGATAAGCAGGCGGCAGTGATTATTTCTACGGCCATTAACCGGTTGGCTGTTCCATGCGTGTCTGAAACAACAGTTTCTACAGTTGCTATCCCTAATGATGAGATGAAAGGACGAATTATTGGGAGAGAGGGGAGAAACATCCGTGCGCTGGAAAGGGAAACAGGAATCAATTTCATCATCGACGATACCCCTGGAGCGATTGTGCTGTCTGGGTTTGATCCTGTGCGCAAGCATATTGCTAAGACAGCGTTGACTGAACTCCTCTTGGATGGACGGATCCACCCGACCCGCATCGAGGAAGTTGTCGAGAAAGCAACGTTCAACGTGCATAAACAAATCAAACAATATGGCGAAGATGCCGCCCTCCGCGCCGGTGCCATCAACCTCCACCCTGAACTGATCAACCTGATGGGGAAATTGAAGTTCCGCTATAGCTATGGACAGAATATCCTCGACCATTCGTTAGAAGTTTCCCATCTGATGGGGCTGATGGCAGCAGAGCTGGGGCTCGATATCCGGCTCGCTAAGCGGATAGGTCTCCTCCATGATGTCGGCAAAGCAGTGACGCATGAGATTGAAGGATCGCATGCCATCATTGGCCATGACCTCGCCCTCAAATATGGTGAAAGCAAAGAAGTGGCCAATGGCATTGGCTGCCATCATAGAGAGATGCCTCCGACGACGATAGAAGCAGATTTATGCAGTGCTGCCGATGCGATATCAGCGTCGCGCGATGGAGCTCGGATCGAAGCCGTCGAAGAGTATATCAAGCGGATTAGGAACCTCGAAGACCTTGCCTTGGAGTTCCCTGGAGTCGAAAAAGCATATGCCATGCAGGCGGGAAGAGAGCTTCGGATTGTCGTTGTTCCTGATGAAATCGACGATGCAGGGGCGATCAATCTTGCTCGCGATCTCACCAAGAGGATTGAGCAGGAGATGACATATCCTGGCAAAATCAAGATCACGGTGATTCGTGAGAAACGTGTCGTCGAATACGCTGTCTAAACAAGATCAATAGGATAGACAAAAAACAGGATAGACAAAAAACAGGATGGGTAGGATCGCTTCGCGGCAGGATAGAAAAGATAGGATAGAGACATAATTAAGAAAAAATATGAGATTATTTGTAAGACAATCACTCATTCTATTTTAATTATCATCACTATCCTATCTTTTCTATCCTGCCCATCCTGCCGCGAAGCGATCCTACCCATCCTGTTTTTGTTTATCCTGTTGATCTTGTTCTTTTTTTGTGTGCGGAGAGTGATTCCAATGCAAAGAAGAGGACAATGCCGCTGATGGCGCATAGGCAGGCCTGCCATGTCTCTGGGGAATTCCATGCAGGCATCAGGGGGTGGAGAGGGATCAGCTGCGCCCCTTTATGGAGTTTTAGAGGCATTAAGGTATATTCATATGCCCAAAAGGGCCAGACAGAGCGGACTGCTCCGATCATGAACCCCGATAGGATGGAGAGGGTCATCTCTGGATAAGAGTGAAGGAGCCGGGTCACGGTCCGAGAAAAGGCGACAGCTCCGATGAGGATGCCGATGCCGAGGCTTGATAAAATGGCAAACCCTTCAAAATAAAATACACCTGCCTTCAGGTGATGAATAAAGTCGACAAGGGCCTCCATCACAAGAGGATAAACTCCCATGAAAGTGAGGATATAGCTCCCTGAGATGCCAGGCAGAAGCAGTGCGCAGACAGCGAGAGCTCCGCAGAAGATTAGCCAGCTATTGAAAAATGAGAAGGAATTAGGGAGTGCAAACTCTCCTGCGATACCAATGAGATGTTTTTGTAAGTTATAGACTGGAGAGTCCTCGTCAATGATCCCTTGAGACAGGAGCACCCCTAGCGACTGCTGGGTGATCCCTGTGAGAAGATGGGTGTGGTGATCGTAGTTTTTGAAACTCTGTTTGGCAGCCTCGATTTCAACTTGGATGGCATAAGGACCACCGTCTGCGCTTTGTTTTAAACTTGATTCCGTCATAAAAAATGTGATCAATCCACCTAGGATAAGTCCTGCAATATTTTTCCATTCCCATTGGCGGATTTGCCTCATGCAGAAGACCAATGAAGCGAAGATCAGCCCCATGAAGAAGGCATAGAGGAAAACGCGGTATGAGGGGTCTTGTAAGATATGGTGGAATAGGCTGGCAAAGCAGATGATGGAGCAGCCAATGCCTGTGATCAGCGTCAAGATGAAGCGCCAGGCAACCTGTTCGTTAAAATCGCGCCAACGCCCTGTAAGCAGCAGGCGGATGGCTTCGAGGTTGAAGGTCTTCAACCCTTCTAAGAGGGGAGTGTAAAATCCCATAATGAAGGCGATTGTCCCCCCAGATATTCCAGGGATGAGGTCCGCGACACCCATGCAGAGGCCGAAAAAAAACACCTTCCATCGATGAAAGAGGGGTTTTGCAGGGCTGTCCACTAGAGGACTCCGAGGTACCGTGCAAAAAACCAGGCGCCAACAAGGACGATGACAAAGGCTGCAAACCACATCGCATTGGGGAACCACTTGACCCCAGTGCCAGGGTGTCCTCTCACCTCGAGAGTTCCTATGCCATAGGCGAATTCGTGGTCTTCGTGGCGGTTAAAGAGCTTTGGATATTCACGGACGATGTGCTCGCCATCGAGCCCTAAGAACGTGGCGTACTGTTTGAAAAACCCTTGAGCATAGACAGGTGAGATGAGCTTGGTCGTATCCCCTTCTTCGAGGGACTGCAAGTAGGAGACTCGGATTGAGGTCGCATTTTCAGCTTCTCTGAGGGTGAGGTTCATCTCCTTTCTTTTTTTTCGGAGCATTTCGCCAATGTCTTGCATCTGCTCCTGATGTGTTGAATCCAGTTCATATCCCCCTTTTCGGTTTTCCACAATCCATCCTCCTAACGGTAGCTTTTGGCAAGGATTATATCTTGGCTCTCATTAATTGGAAAGAAACAGATTGTGATGTCGACAAGATAAACAGGATGGACAAAAAACAGGATAAGCAGGATCGCTTCGCGGCAGGATAGGCAGGATAAAAAAACAGGATGGGGAAGATAGAAAAATAATAAAATAAGAATAATATTTCTTTTAATAGTGAAAGATAAAGATTATTATCTTTTTTTTATCCCTTCTATCTTCCCCATCCTGTTTTTTTATCCTGCCTATCCTGCCGCGAAGCGATCCTGCTTATCCTGTTTTTTGTCCATCCTGTTTATCTTGTTTAGATCCGTATTGACAGGAGATCTTCCCATCGCGTAGTAAAATGTGGAGAACACTGATTTCTCTGCATTTTCCAAGGCTGGGCAACGCCTTCTGCAGCAAGTTTCATGGTCCCTTTCCCATACCGGCGATTGGTCTGATCCATCAACTGCATCAGGCGCTGCTGTTTGAGCAAGGAGGGAGTGTTTTTGTGAAATAAATCTTGTTGAAAAGAATTTTTTGGGACAAGGCCTCCGAGCATCACTCCCACTTTCTTGTAGGAAAGTCCATCCCGAAAAATCTTGTGGAGAGCCTGTTTGGCAAAGTGGATGAGGTGCGGGGTGAAATCTGTCGGCTGCGGCAGGATGAGTTGTGCTGCGTTCGCATAAACCAGCTCCTCTTTGAAGCGGTTGGTGCATAAGAAGACTTCGATGAATGCGGCGGCGCTTCCCTGGTGCCGGACCTTCTCCGCCGCTCGCGCTGTGTAAGACGCTAACGCTTCAGCTAGTTCTTCTTCTTCGGTCACTTCGCAGCCGAACGAGCGGGAACAGACGATCGATTTCTTTGGCGCGGGGGCTTCTTCAAGGGAGAGACAAGAGGTGCCGCGCAACTCCCAGACAGTGCGCAACCCGACGACAGTGAGGTGTTTTTTGACCCAGCCGTCATTGGCGTTGGCTAAATCCCAGCCGGTATACAGCTGATTTCGTTTTAACTTGGCAGCGATCTGCTGCCCGATGCCCCAAACCTCTTCGACAGGCATGTACGACAAGATTTTTTTTTGTAGGTCGGCGTCGTTCAAGATGAAGACCCCCTCTTGCGGCAGCTTTTTTTTTGCATGGCGGTTCGCTGCCTTTGCCAATGTCTTTGTTGGAGCGATCCCGACAGAGACGGGGATGCCAGTCCATTGATAGACAGTCTCTTTGATTCTGCGGGACTCTGCTGCGAGGTTGGCTGAGTCGATATGTAAGAAAGCCTCATCAATAGAGTAGATTTCAATATCAGGGGTGAATTGGGCAAGTGTATGCATCACCCGATGGGACATCTCTCCATAGAGTTCGTAATTAGAAGAGAGAGTAATGACTCGTTGTCTTTCGAAAAGATCCCGATATTTAAAAGCGGGCGCTCCCATCGGAATGCCGAGAGCTTTCGCCTCATTAGAACGGGCTATGACACATCCATCGTTGTTGGAGAGGATCACCACTGGTTTATTCCATAGGCGTGGATTAAACACCCGCTCACAGGAGACGTAGAAGTTGTTGCAGTCGACTAATGCAAATAGAGGTTTACTGGGCTTTGTGGATGACATAGGTGACAACGCCCCACACTTGGAATTGGGAATCGGGGTTCACTTTCAGACGAGAGAATTTAGCATTTTCAGGAGCAAGAAACACGGCATCGCCTTCAAACTGTATTCGTTTCACTGTAAATTCCCCATCGATGACAGCGACGACGATTTTCCCATTCGTAGGAGCAATGGATCGATCGACGACGAGGATGTCGCCTGATTGAATCCCTGCATCGCGCATCGATTCTCCCTCCACACGGACGAAAAACGTCGCAGAGGGGTGTTTAATGATGAGCTGATTGAGATCGAGTTGCTGTTCAATATAATCATCTGCTGGAGAGGGGAAGCCTGCGGCGATGTGGGTGGAAAAAATCGGCAGCGCCTGTTCGACGCCAACGGCAGCGCTGAATAGTTCGGTGAAGATAAGCTCTTCGTGATTGATGAATTTAAAATTATTTGTTTCCATGATCTTTATTTATAAGGAATTAAGTATAATTAACTGTAGCACAACCAGCAATTTATGGACAATGGACTGATATGGACTATATGGACTATATGGACATGTTTTGTGATTAATCAATCAAATTATCGTCCATTTTCGTCCATCCATATAGTCCATATCTGTCCATATAGTCCATTGTCCATTTCCAACTTTTGCAATGATCCCTCTTCCGATTGTTTATCTGTGTAATATTATATTTCAATTTAATTGTATATATGATATAATTAAACTTCATAAATTAATATAGCACATCAGGTTATGGCATTACATAAAACTTCTCATGACGGCCTTTCTCGATGTGATCCGAACCTCTATTCCAATCTCTATGACACCCGCCAACGGCCCGAAATAAAAAGAGGGGAAGAGGTATCTATTCCTAAAGATACCATCGAAATCAACCGAGATAAAATCAAAGAAGATGCATTAAGCCGCCTGCGCCACAATTCAAAATATACTATTGCCCAATCTGGGTTTATGAGAGTCGGAAAATTCCTTTTTGTCGCTCTTGCTTTTCCTCCCTATTTCGTTCTCTATCGCATTCCCAAGCTGGTCCTTGCTGTTATCATCCCAACTATTTTCAATGTGTTAGCGACGACGATGGGAAAGATGAAGCAGAAGATCAAGAAACCTCTTGAGACGGTGGCTCATCGCCTCTCTCAATCTGTTTCCTATATGCAGGTGTTTGCCAGGATACTCATTCAACCCGTTGCACGGATTTTCTTCGAAGCCAAACAGGCATTTAAACGGATGCACCAGCAGTGCTTACAGCTATTCCGAGGCGTCACCGCCTATTCGAAGAATCTCCTGACAGCGCCCCTGGCGAAAGGTAAAAACCTTCTTAAGGCGATGAAAAATGGGATGAGCCGACTCACAGAGCAGATGGTCAGCTATACGAAGCGTAAGACAGCACGCCTCCAAGAAGGACTTCAGGGGATGAAGCAGATCCCGCTCCAGTTCTTAGGTTGGGGTAATCAACTGATTCAGAAATTCAATGCGCTCACACTTCCTCTCAAGGCCAAATTAGCCGATCGTTATGTTTCAATTCAGCAGAAGGCTAATTTAGCCTCTGAGTGGATGTTAAAACAGATGGGGCAGTTTCAGAGAGCATTCAAAGGGGTCTTGTCTCCAGCAGCCTCATTTTGGCAAAATAACGTTCTCCCACGATGGAAACGGATGAAGACGGCATTAAATGCGCAGACGAAGCGGGCTGTCGACTACTTCAAAGGAAAACACCGGCGAGCACTGGCTTACTTAGAGGAAAAACAGGAGAAAATCAAGAAGCTGTCTTATCCTCAGTGGGTCGATCAGATCATTTCCAGCAAATGGATGCAATGGCTGCCAGGATCTCTGCAGAAGAAGATCTATCAGATGCTGCACCATCCCTCGTTAGTGGGGATCTGGAAAGCGGTATTCAACATCTACTCTCTCTTTAAGCAGGCCATGCTTCATCTGGTGAATGGGTTTCTCCTCTTGGCGGGACGTCTCAGCGAAGTCGTCGGCGAGGGCACCCGCGCTGCGAGAGAGATTGTTCGAACGGGTTGGGGGTATTGCTCCAAGGTGCTTTCACAGATGAGGAAATTCTTTCTCTATTATTCCAGCCGGATCGTCTATTATACCATATTTACTGGAATGGTTCTCATGATCCTAGTGAGCTGGGGTCTCGGCTTAATCGCTAAGTTGGCCACACAATTGCTTGCAAAACTGCCTCTATCTCAAAAAGAGACCGAGTAAGTTTGTCTAACCTACCTTTTTTTAACGCAAAGAAGCAAAGAAGAAGAACTTCCCCTATACTATTTAACACTCTGATTATCGGTGCGATGTTCAGGGAAATTGCATGAAGAATTTGCGAGTACCCACAACAACAAGTAATACTGCCCAGAGCCATTTCCACCATCTTTCTTATCCTCCCCATCCTGCTAAAATTAGCAGGATGGGGAGGATAAGAAAGATAAGGCAGGGATAGTGTGTTACTCAGGGATTAATAAATTCTTCATCCAAATTCCCTGAGGCGATGTTTTCAAATCTTCCTATAAAATCTGATATACTTTAATATATAAAAAGACAGCTTTGATATAGAATAAGGTATCATGATGATAGACTCCATTGCGCATATTGCTGCCGCTTTAATGGCGGCGCGTAAAAAAAAGGGGCTCAGCCAGCGCGCTCTTAGTGTGAAGGCGGGGGTGCCACAAAGCCATATTTCCAAAATAGAAAATGGTGAGATAGATCTTCAAACTTCCACTCTTCTTGAACTTTCACGCGTACTGGATTTAGAGGTGATGCTTGTGCCGCGCCAGTTAGTGCCGGCCTTTCAAACGCTCATGCGTGAGGTGAGCGGAAAGAGGGGAAAACAGATTCCTGCTTATCGCCTTGAAGATGAGATGGAGGAAGACGATGTCTGATTTTGATCGTCTCGATATTTTTTTACATGACCAACCAATTGCCGTTTTGACAAACTTGCCGGGGGATCGGAATCTTTTATCATTTAATCAAAATTATATTAACGATAAAGAACGCTCTGTTTTAAGTCTGTCGTTTAAAGATGTAGTTGGAGAGTTAATCACGGATATCAAATCAACAAGGGCGCGGTTACCTCCGTTTTTAGCCAATTTACTCCCAGAAGGACATATGAGGGACTACCTTGCCTCTCAAGCGAAAGTCAATCCAAACAGAGAATTCTATCTTTTAGCTGCTCTTGGCAAAGATCTGCCAGGAGCTCTCAAGGCTCTTCCTTCAAATAGGATGAATCGGGAGTATAAACACAAAGAGACGGATGAGGTCATAAGACAAGAAAAAGATAACGCGATTTTGCGTTTTTCTTTAGCGGGAGTACAGCTCAAATTTTCAGCTATCTGGGAGAAAGATGGTGGCTTGACCATACCTGTTAATGGCGTGGGGGGCTCATGGATCGTCAAACTTCCTTCTTCAGTTTATGCAGGTGTACCTGATAATGAATACGTGATGATGGAGTTGGCTAGGCACATTGGCATTGATGTGCCAGAAACAGCGCTTGTGCCTATAGATCAGATTGAAGGCCTTCCACAAGGGATTGGAAAAATCTCCAACCATGCTTTTATTATTAAGAGATTCGATAGAACTCCAGAAGGGCAAGGGATTCACATCGAAGACTTTGCGCAAGTGTTTGGGGTATTCCCAGAAAAGAAATATCAAGCAGCAAGCTATCGTAATATTGCGGAGGTGATCTGGTCGGAAACAGGTGAGAAAGGAATAATTGAGTTTATTCGACGGTTTGTTTTTAACGCTTTGATTGGCAATGGGGATATGCATCTCAAGAATTGGTCTCTGATCTATCCAGATAAGAGAAATGCTTCTCTTGCTCCAGCGTATGATTTTGTATCCACAATTCCCTATATTCCCGCGGATGGGCTAGCATTGACTTTCGTCGATTCCAAAGCGTTCTCCTCATTAACCTACGAGCAATTTAAACGTTTTGCCGCTAAAACACGATTGCCCGAAACGATCGTTCTTGAAACCGTTCAGGAAACGGTACAGTCTTTTACAAATATCTGGCAGTCGATTGGTGATTTTCCCCTCAACCATGAAATCATCGATGTGATCAACAAACATCTAGAAACTATCCCTCTGTTTAAAAGGCGGTGAGTCGGTATGGACAGATCAAAAAGTAACATTCAAACAAACGTCTGATCCACCAGAATTATACCTATCTTTTTTATAACGCAAAGGCGCAAAGAAGATGAACTTCCCATCCCCCATGGTTGGAAATTCTCTTCTTTGCGCCTTTGCATCTTCTTTGCGTTAAAAAAAGGGATATTCTTGAGTGAGCAATTTTTACCTGTTGAGGTGTGTTTCCAAGTATCCCTTGAGGTCATCAGTTTGGGCAATTGATAAGAAAAATTCGAACAGCCCTTTTTCGTGTTCTACGCCTTCTTCTTCAGCTTTTAGCATGTCCAATAAGCGATGTTCCAACTGTATTTGCTCCGGAGAGTTCGTAAATCGTTGCTCATGCAAGAATGCAAGAATAGGCGCGACAGCGTCATCTGGCGGCTGAATGTTCGAGAACATGAGGATTCCAAGATCTTTTAAGATGTCTTCATCTTCAGCTGGCAGTGTGAGATGATCCCAGCGGCCTTCTCCATAGATTTCTCCAAAGGCCGGCATCATGATTTTCAGCATAGCAAGATTCATAGGCATTTTCGTATCAGTCCCTTTGAATGAAATTTCTACTGGTGTAAGGAGGTCTTCATAAGTGATGGCTCCTCTTTCTAATGCTTGACGAATCGTTTCCCACGTTTTGACCGATACCGTCATGTATTCCCGTTCTTCTCCTGCTTTGGGGATTGTCGGCAGGATAACTTGTGAGTAATATCCCAATTTAAACGCATCATCAATGTCCTTGAAAGTTGCTCGAAGCGACTCTAGGCTGTTTCGATTGGTGATACCGTTGGTTGGATTGATGTAGAGATCACCTCCCAAAAAGAAGGCTGGGTTTTTGTCGTGAGAAAATAAATAATCGCTAACCCCTTTTACATCTTCCTCTTCCGGTTCAGTTCCCATGGCTTGATAGGCCAATGCTGCGTGGTAGATCTCTTCGCTTATGTCTTTAGGTTTAAGGTTCAAGAGAAGCTGAGGTATCACAGGGCCTTCATTTCCTATAGACAATAATGGCTTGTTCTTAGGGTTGATCTTAACGAACATAAAGTTCAAGAGCTGTTGAGGAGCAGGCACTGGATCGGTGGCTAAACTCAGCTTAGCTGCCAAAGAAAGCAGTGGTTGTGGATAGGGGATGACAGTGTTTTCGAAGACAATTTGAGTGGTGTTGCCTTTGGTTAGGAGATCTTGTAATGAGTGCCAGAAGGCACGATTCCATTCGACCCCTGGATCCGGAGAGGGTCTACGTAATGGCAACGCAGCGTTTGAAATGTATAATTTACCACTGATGCGGCGTGTGCCGTAAGCGGATGAGCTTGGGTCATTGTGCTGGGGGATCGCCCACCAGAACAGCTTCTCGTATCCCTGTTTCGGTCTTGTCTCTCCGCCTAAGAGTTCGTTTAAGAGTTCGCCTCTCAAGTCGGGTTTTGTAAACAAAGAACCTAAAAGCGTTTGAACGGTCTCATGATTGGACGGATGGCTTTCATAAAGGACTCTTACGAGCTCAGCACACTTGCGACCTCGATCATGTGTTGGAGTCGTCAACGATTCGACCATGGAATTAAATTCTTGTTGGAATCGTGATTGAATCGCTGCTTTTGCTTCAGGACTCGTGAGTTCATTCAAATCGACCTTGCCTAAGTTGCTGAGTGGTCTGAGTTTTTGTGCCCAATCTTCGTTAGTTGCAAACATGCCATCAAGAAGAATGGTTTGAAGATGGGGTTCCAATGTATTCATCCCTTCTGGGGAGAGGAGCCTCACCTCTAGGTTGGTGATAAGATGACTGATTTGATTTTTCATTTCTTCAGACACCGAGGCAAAGACATAGCCGAAGCTCTCTGTCATTTCTGCTGGTTGTGTAAGAAGTTGCTGAAATTGTTTGAGTTGAATTAATGTGACCATTTGCGTTTCTGGATTTTGGATCGAGCGTATCGAATCGGCAATTTTGTCGTTTCTGCTCAAGCGTTCATTGGCGATAATAGCCTTGGTCGTTTCATTTGTGATGGCATTCAAATTCAAAACGTCTAATTTGAGCAAGATCATTAGATCACTTGCCCAAGTTTTTTCCTTGTCTAATCCCAATACATTTTGATCGTCTGCTTTAAGGATAGTCAAGACTTCGATTGGGTCCAATTGGTTGAGTTGCTCGGTTGTAAGCAGGCTGTCCGTCAAATTCAGGATGATGTTGGAGATGAATTCTTTGGCCTCTTCATTCAGTTTCTCTCCTTCTTTCATGTGCGTTTGTCTAAACTGGGCTAATAGTGTTGCCTGCATGTGTGGATCCTGAATATTGGCGATGGAATGAGTAAATGCTTCTGATTCGTTTGTTTGGACGACATTCAGCTCCTCAGGCCGTAAGATTTTTGAAAGAGTTCGCTGAATCGCCTGGTCAGCGATAAGCTTAGCGTTGGGGGTAAGGCGCCCAGACTGCTTAGCGGTCAGTAGTTTTTCCAAAAAGTCAACATGACGATGTGCTTTCTCTGGATGAACATCAATAAATTTATCAAGAGTTTTGGATTTGGAAAACTCTTTTTGGTAAACCCTTCCGTCTTTGATCCCTATTTCAGGAATCGGTTGATTTGGTGTAGCCTGAATAAACCTTGATACCTCTTCTAAACTGCGAACAAATTCATCTGAAGGTTCAAGCGGTAAGGGAGTCATAATAACCTCATAAAAAAAAGAATTACATTTTATCTGATAATTATTATTATTTTATAAAATCAATAACTTCTTATTAATTTATTGTTGTGGTTTAAATACTTGATGAACAGGGAAATTGCATGAAGAATTTACGACTATTTTTATAACTTCGTCAAGCCACTAACCCCTGAATAACAAACTATCCTGCTCCATCTTTCCTATCCTCCCTATCTTGTTAATTTTACATGATGGGGAGGATAGGAAGTGGCTGTGAGCAGCGTTATTTTTTGCAATGAGAAAGGAAGTTGTGGATACTCGTAAATTCTTCATGCAATTTCCCTGACTTTGAGGTACTTATGGATGACCTAGATTGAGATGTGGCGCCAAAAAACGTTTCAGCTCTGGGGTTTGTGCGATCTCATTGAGGAAGCTGTACATTTCTTGGTCGGGCGTTTCCCCTTCCGCTTCGGAAACATATAATGTTTGATTGATTATAGGTGAAGCGGTCACAGTTTGCGTTTCTTTGTGCTCCTTTGTGTTAAAAAAGGGAGAGACGTGAATAGTAACGTTGAACATCAATCGAATTATGTTTTTAAAAAAATATTTTTATAATATACTAAATTTTAGTGAGTGTTAATGTTAAATTTTAATAAGAGGGTTTTTTATGTCATCGCCAATTCCAAGTAGTTCCAGTAGTTCAAACACTCCCCCAGTTCCTAGTTCGAGTTCCTCTAGTCAGGCTCAAAGTTCTCCAGATCTTGAGAGAAGTGGACTCATTCACAAAGTTAGTGCAAATCAATTGCCATCCACTCCGAGCTCGAGCAGTTCGAGTCAGTCTCCCGGCCTAAGTTCTTCTAGCAGCACGAATCAACCGACTCGGAGCAGTTCCGAACATTCAGTCCCTCCTGGCGTGTTGCGAAATGTAGTGGGGAGTTCGACAAAAGTACCGACAGCAAGTTCTTCAGGGGCAGAAGTTGCTCCCAAGCAAATATCAGGCGCAGATTTGATTGAGTATAAAAAGCAGGGAAGAAAACTGGACGGGGAGATCAAAGTTCTTGAAATTGCATTGTCTATGATTAGCGAAAATGATCCTGCCCAGAAAGAGGCATGTCGCAATCTATCCCTCAAAATAGAGCGTAAAAATGAGGAACTCTCAACTTTATTGGGAAAATTAGAAGGGAGCAAAATCACGCCTGCTGAAGTCCTTATTCCTCCAAGAAGAAACTTCGATACCATCGGATGGGAGATCGTTTTACCCGTAGATATCAACACAACTACGCTAAAAGGTTCTAATCTTAGCTCTAAAAGGCTGTATGATCTTCCTACTTCTCAAATTCAGATACTTATGGAACATCTTCGTAAGCCAGAAAACGTACAAACACTGCGGCAATTTCAGTTACAATTAAATCAAGACCTGGAACAGAGCTTTGCTCCAGCCCAGAACTTCGTTGGTCATTTGTATGAGTTAGGATTCGGTCGTTTGCATTTGCCTCTCTCAAAGGTCGACAATAAAAATTATAATATAGCGGCAGCATGGTATGGCAAAAGCGTGATGCAATGGCATCCAGAAGCTCAATATAATGTGGGGCGAATGTTAGAAAGTGGAAAGGGGTTTCGTATCAATAAAGAATTGGCAGCTCAATGGTATATGTCTGCAATAGCGAGCGGTGTTTCAAATGCGTATTTTGACCTAGGCCGTCTCTATCAATCAGGCGAGGGGGTCGAGAAAAACGACGTGATCGCTTTCGCCCTCTATAAGATGGGTGCTGAGGCAGGGGATGTTCGTGCAGCATATCAACTCGGAAACTCCTATCAAAGTGGAGTTGGAGTGACACCAGATGTCGAATTAGCATCAAAATGGTTTACAGTCGCTGCGGAAAGGGGAAATCTGCTACAACCTAGAACAGAATCATTTTGGAGCGAAGAATCGTTTTAGGTGGCGACGAGGTGGAGGTCTAGTTTTTTTTCTTCATAAAACTGATAGCACCGCTGAGAGGGTTTTGTCGAAGAACTCATAAATTTCGACAATTTCCTGGAAGCGAAAAGCCCCGGACATTGCCGGGATCAGAAATTAAATCGGATCATTAGCTAACAAGAGGTTAGAGTGGTTGTAATTTAAGAGAGTGACTTCTCCAATTTTTTGTTCTTGATCCCCTCCATAAATAAGAAAGCCTTGATCGCATCTTTTGCCAACGAGTTCTTGGAAGAACTTGAAATTTTTGAGAAAATCTTTATTGAATGTTTTAGATGACTTGACTTCTATCGGGACCAGGTTGTGCCCTCGTTGGAAAATGAAATCGATCTCTTTTCCGTTCACGTCCCTATAAAAGTAGAGATGCGGGTCCAGTCCACTGTTGTATCGACTTTTTATCAATTCCAAAAGGACAAGATTTTCAAAAAGATTTCCTCTTAGGGGGTCCCGTTCTAGTTGTGAAAGCTTTTCAATTCCTAACAAATATGTTGCAAGACCTACATCTGTGAAAAAAAGTTTGGGGGTTTTAGTGACTCTTTTTCCAAAATTTTCGAAATAAGGTTGCAGTCGAATGACGATAAATGAAGCTTCTAAGATGGACAACCATTGTTTCAGTGTGGGAGAGGAGACTCCGATATCGTTAGCGATGCTTTCTAAGTTGATCAATTGCCCAATTCTTCCTGCACAAAGAGTGATGAAGCGTTGAAACTGCATAAGATCTTTGACATGAATAAGTTGTCTGAGATCTCTTTCTAGATAAGTTTCCAAATAGTTGCGGTATGCTTTCGTTGGTTCTAGTTTATCCTGGAAAATGCGAGGGAAGCCTCCCATGAGCAGAGCTTCATCCAACGTCAATGAGAAACCGGCTTGATGAAGTTCTTCAAGGCTCATGGGGAGAAGTCGAAGAAGAGCAGTTCTGCCTGCTAGAGACTGAGTGATGGCTTGGTGTAATTCAAGTTGATGACTTCCTGTGAGGATAAATAACCCCTTCTCTTGACTCGTGTCGACTAGAGTCTGAATGTAGGAGAGTAGGAGAGGTGCCCGTTGGATTTCGTCTAGAATGGCTCCATGAGGGAATTTTTCTAAGAATCCTCTAGGGTCTGTCAAGGCAAGTTCTCGTGTATCTGGAGATTCCAGATTGACATAAGGTTTTTCAGGAAATTCGTGTCGAACCAGCGTTGTTTTTCCAGACTGTCGAGGACCAATGACTGTGACAACCGGATATTGTTTGGCTAAGTTGCGAAGTTCATCTTTGATTTTTCTTTGAAACATTTGTTAAATTCTATGTTATTTTAAAGTCTAACTTTACTTTATCATAAAATTTGATGATGAGCAACTTTTTTTTAGAGAGCAGCGACACGGTGAAGGTCTAACTTTTTTTCTTCGTAGAATTGGTAGCGCTTTTGAGAGAGCTCTGCTTTTTGTCCATCGGTTTTGTCATAGAATTCATAGATTTCGACAACTTCCTGGAAGAGGGGAGGGGGAGTTGGGCAGAGGTTGAGTAAGCGGACAGCTCCATTGACGTTGATGTGATTTTGGAGCGTAATCGCCACCCACTCGGCGGTGGGGTGGTCGGTGACGACGTGGGGGATGAAGCTCTCTTCGGAGAAACGCCAAAGCAAGTCATCGACATATTGGGCCGCTTGCAAATTGGGCACTGTGATAAGCAGCTTTTTTTCTTGAGAAAATGCCTCAACGGCTTTCTGACAGATGAAAGCAAGTTTTACGTTGTTTTGGGTCACCTCATAGAAAATGACTCGCGCGGATGGATTAGGTTTCATATGGCTCACTGGTTGCAATTTATCCTCTTCCCACGTTTCCCCTTTTTTAACGCAAAGAAGCAAAAGAGGCGCAAAGGCGCAAAGGGGGAGGGATAGGTAAAAAACTAATTAATATTTCTTTTCAGTGTTTTTTCATCTCTCTGCGTCTTTGCGCCTCTTTTGCATCTTTGCGTTAAAAAAAGGGGAGACGTGAATAGGTACACTTGCACTTGCCTTACATTTACATTTTTTCTTTCGCTGCGCCGCATGAGATCAGCATCTTCATGGTATCGCCGACATCTAATCCAAACTGCAAAAGCTCTTCTTTTTTATAAAGGATAACAAATCCAAACGTCGGATTCACAGCTCCTGGCACAAAGACCGCGGCGAGTTCTTCTTGCGTGGCGTTTAGATGATGGAGGAACAGCGATTTCTCGCTGACTAAGCCAACAGCAAAGGTGCTCTCAGTAGGAAAGTGAATGGCGACAGCGTGGGTGAAACTCTGCCCTTGAGAGGAGAATAAGCTATGAATTAAATCTTGGGAAAGCTTGTAGATTCTATTGAAAATCGGGACGTTGTGAAGAAGCCGGTCAGTGATTCGGAACACTGCTTTGAGGAAATAGAGTTCGCCGAGGAATCCGATCAAGAGAGTAAAGACAACAAGGGAGGCGATGATTAACAGCTTGCTGATTGCAGTGACCAGAGGCGCTTGAAGCACAGGCCAATGGAAAATTTTAAGATGAAGGAGCATCGCTTTCATTGGTTCAAGAAAAGGGGTCGTCAAGATGTTGATCAGGTAGTCCATGATCATGATCGTCAAAACAATGGGGAGGAGGATCGCCAATCCAGTGGTGAAATATCCTTTCATACTGTTCCACAGCCTTCATTAACGTCGTTAATGTCTTTGCTCGGTTCATCCTTTGCCTTCACGTGGAACGAAGGGGTGATGACGCCGCAGGAGATGATAAATTTAAAGGCCTCTTCGACTTTCATATCCATAAAAAGAACATCTTCCCGTTTGTACATCATCAAAAACCCTGACGTTGGATTTGGCGTTGTCGGGATGAAGACGGTGATGGCATTGTGATGGGACTCCTCTTGAAATCCGGGCATCTGATCTCCTGTTAAGAAACCTAGAGAATAGGTATTTGGATTGGGGAATCTCACCAAGACAACTTGCTTGAAGGCATTGGTCTTTGAGGTGAAGATTGTTTTGATGACATCTTGACACGTTCGGTAGATGGTGCGGACAAACGGAATCTTCTTCACGATATATTCAGCGAAGATGATCAAAGTGTGGAAGAAAAACCATCGGGCGATAAATCCCAGGGCGACCGCGAAAAAAAACAAACTGATCAAGATGAGCGACTGGGCGATGAGATTTTGAAATTGCGTTTCGTTTAGAAAAAGAAATCCCTTTTCAAAGAGGTGATACCTTTCGAAAACCGCTTTAACGATCCCCAAGAATGGAACCGTGAGGAAATTGAATACAAAATTCAAGATGGTGACTGTCAAAGCAACAGGGAGGAGAATGACTAGGCCTGTGATAAAATATTTTTTCATGTTCTCCGCTTATTTTGAAAGATTGGTCCATGGACTGTTTGGCAATCTAATTCTCAAGTCGATATTTCATACTGGCTTGAGTCTAAATCTCCACGGAAGAGCAGCATCTTCACCGGCGTAATCGATGCCAACCCGGGGAGAAGCGACGATTCCTTCAGGTAGGATAACAGTTTCACCTTTTTCAATCCATAGCTGAGGACCTAAGAGCGAACACCCGTTGTATTGGAGCGAGAGTCCTAACAAGAATTCCACCAAATCATAAGAACAGGATAGACAGGATCGCAAGCGGCAGGATAGGCAAGATAATGATACAATATTATCTTGCCTATCCTGCCGCTTGCGATCCTGTCTATCCTGTTCTTATGATTTGGGGATTTTAGGTGTTTGCATTTTTTTGTTAATCTTGTTTTTTGGCCGGTTTTTTCTTGCTTATCGGTGTTGTCTTCTTGCTTATTGGCGCAGGTTTTTTCTTACCTGTCACTGCCTTTTTACTGATGATCGGCGGTTTCTTTTTGCTTGCAGCTTTTTCTCTGCGGCTTGTCTCCGATTTCTGATGGCTTTCGGGCTGTCCAGTTTTTTTGTATCCCCGTTCTCTACCCCTTCTCGACCTTAGATCGACCGATTTTGCAGGCTGTTCGACATGTTCAGAAATATACCATTGAGTCTCTTGAGAGACAAAGTTGACATCTCTCAGCATTACTGTGATTTTCTGCCCAGGGGCATAGATGCTTCCATGCCTTCTTCCGACTAACCTGAGGCGCTGTTCGTCGAAGACGAAATAATCTTCTTCAAGTTCGGAGATATGGATAAACCCTTCCAACAAGAGGTTGATGATCTCGAAATAGACGCCAAAGTTTTTCACTTTGGTGATGACGGCTGGATACTCTTGATAGGGATCTTCTTTGTGATATCTATCCAAGAGACGGAGTTTCTTCAAGACGAGGACGCTTCCCTCAGCTTTGGCGCTCACCCGTTCTTGATCAGAACAGCGCTGCGCTACCGTCTGCAGGTATTCGAGGTCGTCGCTTTCGCCAAACAAAATTCGGTGGACGACAAGGTCGACATAGCGGCGGATGGGGCTTGTAAAATGGCAGTAGTGGGTTAGACTTAAGCCATAGTGGCCGATATTGTCTGCCGAGTAGGCTGCTAGACGCATCCGGCGGATATAGCTTGAGGCGAGGTAGTTGAGGTAGGGAGAATCGCCGGCAGTTTCGAAAAGTGCCTGCAGGTCAGCTGTCGATGGGGTGTCGGGGAGTTTAAAGCCAAAGGCTGCGGCAAGCAAGGAGAAGTCGCGCAGGTTTTCTTCTGAAGGGACATCGTGGACTCGGTAGGTGAGTCGTTTGCCAATTTCAGTTAAGTGCCAAGCAACAAGTTCGTTGGCTTTGAGCATGAACTCTTCCACCATCTGATGGGTGATGTCATAGGAGACGTAGTCAGTTCCTGTCGGCGTCCCTTTCTCATCGACTAGGACCACGAGTTCTGGGAGGGAGAATTCGATGCTTCCCCGTTCATACCGCTTCCGTTTCAGGAGGCGGCAGAGTTCTACCATGGTGGCGAGGGTTCCAGCGTGGGGGCTCTCTTTCTCGCCGTCGATCACTTTTTTTGCTTCCCGGTAAGTGAACCGTTTGGAACTCTTGATCACCGTCCGCGCAATGCGGTAATCGAGCATATCGCCCTGCTCATTAAATCGGACAAATACCGAGACGGTGAGTCTATTGACATTGGGTTTAAGGCTGCATAGGTTCTCTGATAGGCCTCCAGGAAGCATAGGGACGCACGTCCCTGGGAAGTAGGTGGAGTTGCAACGGATCGCTGCTTCTTCATCCAGAGCAGAGCCTGAATGAACATAATAGGAGACGTCGGCGATGTGGACTCCAAGGTGGTACACTCCCTTCGAGTCCTTCGTTAAACTCAAGGCATCGTCGAAGTCTTTGGCAGTGTCGGGGTCGATGGTGATGGTGGTGATCTCGCGGAGGTCTTCACGAGCATTGATTTCGTGCTGAGGAACGCGTGTCCCATAGCTTTGAGCTTCTTCGACCACTTTTGCGGGAAAGTCCTTCCGGATTTCAAATTCTTCAATGGCAGCGTGGATGTCGCAGGAAGGGTCGTCGATATTTCCAAGAAGGCGTGAAAAACGGCAATGTGTTTCCGTATCCTTAGACCCCCAGTCGATCACCTCCATAACGATGCGGTCGCCAACTTTCAGTGGGTTTTTCTTTGTGGTTTCGACGGTGACACGCTGCTGCATCCCTAGCAATGGTGCGTGAACGACGATGTCTCCATGCCTTTCGATTGCGCGGACAATGCCAGCAAGATGTGTTCGTCCGCGGGATAGGATGGTGATGACCTTCCCTTCGGGCCCTTTTTCTGAATAGCTCTCTTGGTTGATCTTAACTTCGACATGATCTCCATCGACGCCATTCATTGTAAGGTGTTTTGGAATGAAGATGTCTTGGGGATGCAAAAGGGGATGATCAGCGACGACGAAGCCAAATCCTCTCGGGTGGACTCTCAAGATGCCGGTCATGACATCATCGGTTGAACCCTTCCAGGAAAATTTATCTTTATCCATGACGACAAGGTTTTGATCGGCCAGCTGATGTAGGACCTCTATAAAAATTTCTTTGTGCTGGATGGGAAGGGAAAGGCGGTCCATCAGCTGCTCAAGGGGCAACGGGACGAAGCTTTTTCCCGTCATGAACTGTTCAGTTGTTTTTAAGAGGTTCTGAAATAATTTTTCCTCTTTTGTCGTTCTGGTGGACAAATTCTTTTTTTTTGACTTTTTGCTATTGGTTGGCATAAACTTGGTTGCATTATCTCCTGATTATTGGATATGCCGGCATCTTGTCAAAATCAGCCATCTGGACTGCGCCAAAGCCCCGGGGTTGAACGATCGTAAATCACCTTATATTGGACTTAATATTAGGTGATTTACGATCGTCCAACCGCGGGAGCTTTCGCGAAGTCCAGATGGCTAATTTTGACAAGATGCCGGCATACATCACATTAACACAAGTGTGGTAATCTGGGCTAGTGTCTAATTGATGTAATTAGACGCTAGACGTTTGATAGAGTTGAACCATTAATTTTTCACAGATGGAAGAAGATGAAATACGACCATGAACAAATCGAAGCGAAGTGGCAGAAATACTGGCTGATGAACGAAACGTTTAAGTCGACGGATGACACTTCGAAGCCAAAATATTATGTTCTTGACATGTTTCCCTATCCATCTGGAAGTGGGCTTCATGTGGGGCACTTGGTTGGCTACACGGCAACCGATATCATCGCCAGGTATAAAAGAGCGAAGGGATTTAATGTCCTCCATCCCATGGGCTGGGATAGCTTCGGACTGCCTGCAGAGCAATATGCGATTCGCACCAACACCCATCCAGCGATTTCAACGAAGGAAAATATCGATAACTTCCGGCAGCAGATGCGTCTGTTGGGCTTCAGCTATGATTGGAGTCGAGAGTTTGCAACAAGCGACCCCTCCTATTATAAGTGGACACAGTGGATTTTCACTAAGCTCTATGAAAAAGGGTTAGCGTATGAAGCTGAAATGGCTGTCAATTTCTGTCCCGCCTTAGGAACCGTTCTCTCTAACGAAGAGGTTGAAAATGGCCGTGCAAAAGAAGGCGGGCATCTGATTGAAAGACGTCCGCTGCGGCAATGGATTTTGAAAATCACCGCTTATGCTGAACGGTTGATCGATGATTTACATCTTGTCGACTGGCCTGAGAGTTTGAAGAAGCTGCAGATCAATTGGATAGGCAAAAGCGAAGGGGCTTATGTCAACTTTGTCGAAGAGAGCACGGCAGAGGCCATCTCCGTCTTCACGACACGGCCAGACACTCTATTTGGCGCCACCTATGTTGTATTAGCTCCCGAGCATCCTCTCGTCAGTAGAATCACCACTGATTCTCAACGCGAAAGTGTAAGGGCGTATCAGAAGCAGTCGTTGAGTAAAAGCGATCTCGACCGGACGGAGTTGAACCTGGAAAAGACAGGAGTCTTCACTGGGGCTTATGCCATTCATCCGATCACCGGGTCCAAAGTTCCTATCTGGATCGCCGACTACGTATTGGTGGGCTATGGCACAGGGGCGATCATGGCGGTGCCGGCACATGATGAGCGCGATTTTGCCTTCGCACAGGTCTACCATCTTCCCATCGTCGCAGTGTATGATCCTGTTGATGAGTCTGATGAGGTGAGGTTGGCGGTGAAAGAGGGGAGGCAGTGCCTCTCCGGCGAAGGTGTGGCTATGAACAGCGATTTTGCCGATCTCTCACTCAATGGCTTCGATGTGCAAAAAGCCAAGACAGTGATGATCGAATGGCTTGAAAAACACAGTAAAGGCAAAGGGGCAATCACCTACAAGCTGCGGGATTGGCTCTTTTCTAGACAACGTTATTGGGGTGAACCGTTTCCTCTATTAAAATTTGATGATGGCACAGTCCGTCTTTTAGGAGAAGATGAGCTCCCTCTCTGTCCTCCTGAAGTGTCTAACTATAAGCCAACGGCAGATGGACAGAGCCCTCTTGCTCAAGTGAACGAATGGGTGAATATCGTCGACTCCAAAACAGGGAAACAGGCTTCCCGTGAGACGCATACGATGCCGCAATGGGCGGGTTCTTGCTGGTATTACCTCCGCTTCTGCGACCCTCGTAATGAGCAGGAAGCATGGGGAAAAAAGGCAGAAAATTATTGGATGCCGGTCGACCTCTATGTTGGCGGCGTTGAACATGCTGTTCTCCATTTACTGTACGCCCGCTTTTGGCATAAAGTCCTTTATGACTGCGGCTATGTGCACACCTTGGAGCCGTTCCAGACATTGCGAAATCAAGGGCTTGTTGTGGCCCATTCGTATCAAAATAGCCGCCATTGCTATGTTGAACCAGAAAATGTTGAAGAGAAAGAAGGAAAGTTCTTTGATAAGCGAACGGGCGAAGAGTTGAAGAAACAAGTGGATAAGATGTCTAAGTCGAAGCTCAATGGAGTCAGCCCTGACGAGATTTTGAAGGAGTTTGGCGCTGATGCTCTGCGCCTCTATGAAATGTTTATGGGGCCTTTGGAAAAAGAGAAGGTCTGGAATACCGACGCCGTTTCTGGATGCCGCCGTTTCCTCAACCGGTTTTATGACATGGCTTTTTCTGATAAAATCACCGAAGAGGCTTCCGAAGAGGGTCTTAAGCTCGGCTACCGCTTAATCGATGGAGTGACAAAAGATATTGAATCGATGCAGTTTAACACGGCGATCGCAAAGTTGATGGAATTCATGAACGAATTCACAAAGCTGCCTGCCTATCCAAAAGACGTTGTTAAAATGGCTGCGCAGGCGTTAGCTCCTTTAGCGCCTCACCTCGCAGAGGAGGTTTGGCAGCACCTTGGTGGCGTTGGCTCCATCATCAGCGCTCCATTCCCCATTGCTGAAGAGAGCTATCTGCGGGATGAGAATGTGACGTTGGTTGTGCAGGTCAATGGCAAGCTGCGAGGGCGTTTAGATATCCCTTTCAACCACCCTGAAGAGGCTGTTTTAGAAGCCGCTAAAGCAAACTCTCATGTGGTTGGGTTTCTAGAGGGGAAAGAAATTGTTAAGGTGGTCTTCGTTCCAAATAAGTTACTCAACATCGTCGTGAAACCCTAATTCATTCGAGTGATTAGTTTTGTTTAGTAAACTAACTTTTTTGAAAAATGTTAGAAAAAAATCTTGCGTTATGTTACAATTTGTTATAACTAAAATTAGGTATTTATTATGCAGTCTAGTCGTATTGTAAAATGTAACATGAATCAGCAGAATATTGAAAGTGTCATAGAAAATCCACTTAATTATTTCCCAACTCTTCAAATTAGTAATCTTACTGATGTAATTAAACGAATGCAATTTGATAATTTTAGTGGAAATCGTGCACAAACAGTTAAAGAGATCAAAAATTATATTCGAATTCCCAAAACGGTGGAATGGACGATTCAGTTATCAAATTCATCCACTGCTCCCACGAAAAGAAGAGTGAGTCAAGCGTTGAGAGTTGAAACAATGATTGCATTAAGCACGATCCTATTTTTTAATGTTTTTGGATGTCTGTTTCTCAAGATATCGAAGCGTCAGGCTTTGGCAATCAACCCGGCTAGGAAAATTGCATTGAATGCAGTTTTGTCATTTAGCATCATAGGACTGATTTTTCTTGGAATAAAAGGCTTTCAGCTGTGGGAGAGCACTAAATATCACTCTGGTTTACTGCCAACACGTTCCAATGAACAGGATTTATGTCATGATAAAGCCAATGTTCAGCGGAGTGGACAATATCAGATAGAATTGCGAGCGCTGCGTCTCATGCAATATTATACCCTTATTTATGATTTCGTTTGTGTTAATATGCCCGGAGGTCGTTGGCTTGATGGCCTACAAGCATTTATTGAAAAATATCCATTCCTTTTAAAGGATGAACGAGTTTTCACCCCAGACGAATTTGAGGTGAAATTGCAAGAGGAGTCTTTTGTTAAACAATATCGACAGTTTGTGGAATGTGGATTGAGATCGGAAGGTTTGCGTTGGGTTGAGTAAATGCCCAATTTAATAAGTCATAATGCTCAGAACACTCTATCAAACTCGAGGGGTTTTATTCAATTCTCTGCGCCTTTGCGCCTCTTTTGCTCCTTTGCGTTAAAAAAAGGGAGAGGTGTGAGAGAGTTACTTTTGCGCTATTGCATTGTGTCTTGGCGTTAAATCTGCTTTTTGGCAACGATGGTCATGAATAGAGGGATTTCTTCACGGCTACGGTTTTCCATTTTTGCAGCCGCTCCTTGGCTGATCTTATCCGAACACCACTCCTCGATCAGTTCGACCGTGAAGCCTCCTTCATTGAGCCAGCGGCAATATGATGAAAGAGGGTGGTGGAAGGACCATGTTTGCGTAGAGGCTTTCCCTTTTCCAGGGTGGGTCATGATAGGGATTTTCATCTCAGACATGTAACGGTCGATTCGGCGATAACGTGTTTTATTCTGCTCATCAACACCCCAGGAGGATTGCCGAGGAACCCTGAAGCAGGGATGGTTCATCACAATGATCAACCGTCCTTGAGGATTTAAGCAGGGATGAACGTTTTTAAAAACTGCTGAAGGGTTCTCTATATTTTGAATCGCCAAGATGATCGTGGCGTGAGAGAATGTTTCATCAGTTGGCAGCTTCTGTGTGACATCGCCAACGAGATAGCGGTGGTTAGGCTGAGGACGGTACCGTTTTGCTGCTTGAATTAAACTCGGAGCGGCATCGATGCCAAGATAGGAGACATGAGCGGGGAGATGGCGGCTCAGCACTCCTTGTCCGCAAGCGAGGTCGAGGAGTTTAGACTGGGGATTTTGTTGAAAATGACACAACGACAACAGCTTTGGAATAATGACTTTTTGATGATAATAGTGCCCTTTCTCACCCACTGCTTCTTTGTACCACTGGCTTGAATCTTGCCAAGCCGTCGAAATAGACTCTTTCTTTTTCATCTTTAAAACTTATGACTTTTTCACATAAGTTCTCAGATTCCTCATTTTTTGTCGATTGAAACAATCTCATTGACCGATTCTCATTCTGCTGCTAAGATTCAATTTGAGTAGCTGTAACCAAGAGGTCACTATTCACGTAGGTATAGGCACTTCCCAAATGGGTTTGAACAGCGATCTGCTTCAGAAATCGGCTTATTAATAGAAGAAAAACTATTAATTTCGCCGATTTCTTCGCAGCTCATCCGTTCAAACACCATTTTGGAAGGCCTAACCCACATGAATAGTTCCCCAAAGAGAGGTAGCCTAGATGATGGTGGATAAAGTTCCGTTTACGAATCCGAATGAATTGCTTAATTCCATGAAAGCAACCGCTAATGCCATTCGTCAAAATCCTCAACCTCAAGCGAACGATTTAAAAAATTGGACAGCAGCTTTCCAATCATATACTGAGGCCTTAGACAAAGGGAACCTAGCTGAAAAAAAATTTGCTCCCGCTCAATTTCAGAAATCTTTGCAAGAAGCTGTGGATGCGATCAACCTCTTCCAACAAAATACCCAAAGTAGTCGGACCGATCCAAGAAATGTTGATCGAACCCTCATCGCGCTTGTCGGTGCATTGTCAAAGGTGATGAACTCTTTTGTCGGCAAAGTCAGGTCTCTCGGCGAAATTAAGGTTGAGAATAAAGGGAAGAAGAAAGTTGAGAAAGTCGATGAAGGGAAAGACACCGATAACAAAGAAAAAAAGTAACGTGAGTTTTAACGATGCAAATAGAGTCGACAGCTTTTGAAGATCACCAGTTCATTCCAGCAAAATACACATGTGATGGTGAAGATGTTTCTCCTCCATTAAAATTTTTGCATCTTCCTCAAGGAGTTAAAAGCTTGGTCTTGATCGTTGATGATCCTGATGCTCCCCAAGGTACTTTTGATCATTGGATCGTGTGGAACATCGCTCCTCAGCTCATCGAACTCACTGACGGAGCTCCTGAATTCACTCGGGCTTCACCCCCTCCTAAGCAAGGGGTCAACCATTTTCAGAAGTCTTATTATAAGGGGCCTTGTCCTCCTCCAGGTAAGCCTCATCACTACCACTTCAAGTTATATGCTCTGGATGCCATCTTGAGCCTACCTGAAGGGTCTGCTAAACACGATGTGGAAGCTGCGATGAAGAAACATAAAATCCTCGATCAAGCTGAATTGGTCGGACTCTATCAACACTAAAACATGAACGCTCATCCTGTCGGGGTTATCCTAAAACCAGGTAAAGATAAGCCAATTCGTCACCGCCATCACTGGATTTTTTCTGGAGCCATTCAACAGTCTCCTTCTTTTCAAAATGGCGATCTCCTTCCTGTTTATTCTGCCGGCCATGAATTATTAGGCACTGCCTATTTCAATAAGCTGTCGGGCATTCGCGGACGGATGGTTGCATTCGGTTCCATCTCCGCTACGGAAAGTTTGCAAAGATCTCTCACATCAGCTTTAGCACTTAGAAACAGGTGGTTTGATCCCGCACACACAAATGCATACCGCCTCATCAATGCTGAAGGAGACGGCATTCCAGGATTAATCATCGATATCTATGACCAAACGGCAGTTGTGCAGTCGTCAACGCAAGGGATGGATCGGCTGATCCCTTTCATCATCGAATGGTTGACAGAGAATCTAAAGCTGACAACGATTTATGAGAAATCGCTGCTCCCTTCTCGTCGAGAGGAGGGACTCAGTGAAAGACAAGGGTTATTGCACGGCAGTCCGGTCGATGAAGTGACGTTTAAAGAAAATGGCCTTACCTTCATCACTTCATTGTCAAAATCTCAGAAGACCGGTTTTTTTCTAGATCATCGAGAGATGCGCCGATGGATGGGCGAGCTCTCATCAGGCAAACGGGTGTTAAATGCTTTTTCTTATACAGGGGGATTCTCTGTTTATGCAATGGCTGGAGGGGCCCGGACGGTCGATACCATCGACATCTCATCCGATGCAATAGAGTTCGCTAAAAAAAATGTTTCCCTCAACGGATTTAATCCCGATGACTTTGGTTTTCATTCCCGCGATGTCTTCGAATTCCTTCGACAAGAGACTTTGTCTTATGATCTCGTCATCTTAGATCCCCCTGCATTCGCAAAAAAACAAAAAGATATTGTTGCAGCTTGCCGCGGTTATAAAGATATCAACCGGTTAGCGATGCAGAAAATGCCAAGCCGCTCGCTTCTTCTCACCTGTTCCTGTTCCCATCATGTGAATGAAGAATTATTCCAAAAAGTGCTTTTTCAAGCCGCCCTCGAAGCGAACAGAATGGTTCGCATTGTTGGACAGCATCGCTTAGCTCCAGATCATCCTGTCAACCTCTTTCATCCTGAAAGTCAATATTTAAAGAGTTTTTTGTTAGATGTTGAGTAATTTCATAAACTCTTATCCTTAAATCTCGAATGCAGCTCGTGACGTAGATCGAGAGAAGATCAAAAAAAATATATATTCTTTTATTTCCATATTTTATATAACTGACTTTTAGTCTGAAATCGTGAAAAATCTAATAGGTAGATTTTTTTTTGAATTCATTGCTCTGGATATATGATAAGCTGTTTTTTTTTTTTGAAAATACGACCCTTACACATTTCTGAATGGTTTATTCGTAGTTGGAAGGTAGAGATAACACGGTCACACCTAAATGTATAACGCTCAAACGAAATAAGATTTATGACTTTACTCCTGAAATCGTTTATAAGAAAACTTCTAAGCGCCTGCTTACTTTTTGTCTTCATGTCATCCGATTTGACAGCTGCTTCTGATATACTCATCACTAAAAAAAGCAGTCCTGTTTTTTCTGCCGACAATGTTAAACATTTCGACGATCTCATCGATGTTTCTAGACAACGCCGCCGCCGCCGCCGTCATCGTCACAGCTGTTCCTCACATCATCATGATCATTGTATCAAATGTCCGCCTGGTCCGACAGGTCCTGCTGGCCCTCCGGGAACACCAGGAACACCAGGAACACCAGGAATACCAGGAGCGCCAGGAGCGCCAGGAGCCCCAGGGGCTCCGGGAGCGCCGGGTCAACAAGGGTTGCCAGGGCCACAGGGTGTGCCAGGACCACAGGGTGCAACTGGAGCAGGTACAACGGGTAACACTGGAGCCATTGGTTCAACAGGTAATACAGGAGCTGGTGCAACGGGTAACACCGGTGCAACGGGTAACACTGGCGCCATAGGTGCAACCGGTAATACAGGAGCAGGTGCAACGGGTAACACTGGAGCCATTGGTTCAACAGGTAATACAGGAGCTGGTGCAACGGGTAACACCGGCGCAACGGGTAACACTGGCGCCATAGGTGCAACCGGTAATACAGGAGCAGGCGCAACAGGTAATACAGGAGCCACTGGTAACACTGGAGCCACTGGTAACACTGGAACCACTGGTAACACGGGTGCAACAGGTGACACTGGCGCAACAGGTAATACAGGTGCTACGGGTAACACGGGCGCAACAGGTAACACGGGCGCAACAGGTAACACGGGTGCAACTGGTGATACAGGAGCCACTGGTAACACTGGTGCAACAGGTAACACGGGTGCAACAGGTAATACAGGTGCAACAGGTGACACTGGCGCAACAGGTAATACAGGTGCTACGGGTAATACAGGTGCAACAGGTGACACCGGCGCAACAGGTAATACAGGTGCTACGGGTAATACAGGTGCCACTGGTAATACAGGTGCAACAGGTGACACTGGCGCAACAGGTAATACAGGAGCAACGGGTAATACAGGTGCCACTGGTAACACCGGCGCAACAGGTAACACCGGCGCAACAGGTAACACCGGCGCAACAGGTGACACTGGCGCAACAGGTGACACTGGCGCAACAGGTAATACAGGTGCTACGGGTAACACAGGCGCAACAGGAAATACAGGTGCAACCGGTAATACGGGTGCTACAGGTAACACAGGCGCAACCGGTAATACGGGTGCTACAGGTAACACCGGCGCAACCGGTAATACGGGCGCTACAGGTAACACAGGCGCAACTGGTGAT
>JAGVJP010000028.1 GCA_020051075.1 Parachlamydiales bacterium | reverse complement strand
TTTGAGGAGGACTCTGACCCCCGAACAAGCAGAAGAGAGAATCAGGATTCTTGAAATCGTACAGGATAGACTTCCACAAGATGAGTTTGATCGATCGAGAAGTTATAGGGAATTGACTCAATTAGCGGAAGTTCTGACAAAAGATGAAGTGCAATTTACAGTCAAAATTGTGAGAAAAGAGCCAGACCAACACTACTTCATCGAGTTTTTACCCACCCCAGAACAAGCCCGTAGGAGAAAAATCGATACTTTAGTGGAAAAAAGCAGGTCGCTATCTACTTTGTTTGCTTTTCCTAAATATGTCTCTACAGAGAATTATAAAGAGGAAATGACCTTTCTGAACAGCAGAATTATCCGGTCGTTCGTTGAGCCAGAAGAGGAATTGAGATGGCTACAATCAGCAACCTTTTCAACTCAAAATTCAGCTGTTTTTCAAGATATCATTGCTAACCTGAAAATATTAAGTGCAATTCGCGTCACGGTTTTTCTATTGATGAGTTCTCTAAAAGCTAAAGATGCTAAAATTGGTGTGTTTTTGCTAGAATTGATAAGGATTGGTGAAGCTTCTTACTATCATAGATTGCGTCGTCAACTCGGAGATTTTTGTTCTAGGATATCTTATTATATTAGAAATATAACGCCATTAGTGGATTATTTAGTCCTTATGATTCGCAATGCTGACAGTCAGTCTCATTCTATGAGTGAAATACCTATCGATCAGGAAATGAAAATGCGAAATTGTCATTTAACGGGTAATAGGCGTAATTGGTCTTGGCAAAATGTTTTATCAAGTACAAATCATTATCAGTGGTGGCATCATCACACCATTTTGAAAAGAAGGTGGAACGAAATCAAACATTCAGTCCAAATTTGGGGGGAATCAGATTCATATGCTGCTGCAGTGGGGATTTTTCATTTTTTAGGATCTGAACAAGAGTCTTTAATGTCGAAGATTCGCTTCCAATATGATTGGACCCAAAGAGAGATCAGGCACACACCCTACCAAACAATTCATTCCTCCGAGGTCGTCTCAGTCTTAGAACATCTCCTCGATCACATCGTTAAGATTCATGGATTAATGGGACAACTTCTCCTCCAAAAAGAAGCGATAGATAAAGTAGAGTTGGAAGAATTGAGTGTATTAGAGGAGTTTTCAGCTGCCATCCAAGAGCCGTTGGTTGGTGGAGCACTTTATCACGAAAGTCTTAAGCGACACTTAAATGCGAAAACATTAGAACTCTCTCAAGGTAGACTTTTTTCTTGTTATCGGGATCTCTTGCCTTCTTCACCTTCTAGTCTTGCTTTTCTTTCTGGTTTTACCGAATATCAAGAGTTCGATCGTTTACGAGAAAATGCATTCAGTGGACTTTCTCGAAAATTGTCACCAAGAAAGCCGATATTTGATGATCTATTCTCTAGAGAGGAGAAATTGGGTGAGATTTGGACAGAAAATTCTCGTCGGTTAAGCAGGGTTGACTCCATACTGCAATATAGTATTCTTGGAACCCAAAGTACCATTTGGGGGAACGATCTTGGAGATTTTGGTGTACCGCCGGCGCTCCCTTCTCCGATCCTAGAGTTCGTAAATGCAAGGATGGAAAACTATGCAAATGGGGATCCCCCTATTACTAGTCATAACCTCTGGCAACCACTCACTGGATGTAGCGATTTTAGCAACATTTATCTTGTGCATATTCCTCAGACAGTCAATGGAGAGAGGTACTCCTTAGATTTATTAGCTCAATTAATTCAAAACGGAAGAAGAGGTCGTAGTCGATTGAAAGGGAACTGGCGTCAATATGCTTCAGGGGATTTCGTGGAAAAATCATATTGGGTATTAATATTGAGCACTCGTCAAGAGGATAAGTCTCTAGTCGAACAACGGTCGTGGATAGCGAGTCAAAAGTCAATAGGGAGAGTAAGAGCAGAAATACCGACAATGTTAGAGGTAGCGACAGTAAACAAGTTGAAAGGAAATGGCTTTGCTGACGTGCGATGTCAAGCAGGAAAAAATTCAGATCAAATAGTGGGTTGGAAAGCTGTCAATAGAGATGAGCATGGGAATTATGTTAATGATATTGAATTTCTTTCTCCTTCAGAAGCTAATACTGCAAATTGGAAAAATTTAGTTGGTGTTTGGAGATTTTTAGATGGGTAATGGGTAAAATCGTTCACGGAGCATGAGTTAAGATTCTTGAGAATATGGTTTTGTCGAAGATTTTCATCCGCCGCACTCGGCAATGATCTAATCGAGTTCTTGCGCGAGCAATTCCTTCACAGTTAAAAACTTGTTGCCAATTGGATGGTTTGGCGCATTGATATCGGGTGTTTCTCTAATAAGACCGATTTCTGTATCAATTTTATTAGCCATTATATGAGTTCCCTGTGTGATGTCGTCACTTAGCAATAGCCTGATCTCTGCCTCCGCTTTGTGAATAGATTGAATCGCAGCTAATTGTCGATGGGATTGTATCCAGATCGCATGAGAACTTAGAATTTTATCGCGTAAGAGACAGAGTTGAAAAATTGCATCAGCTGAAGTTTTTATTTCTTGCTCATTTGGATTAGAGGGGGCTTCAAGTGCAAGCTTATATTCTATAAGATTCATTTGCTCTTCCACCTGAGTTTTTTTTATCATAATCGCCTGTTCAAGGCTATACACAGCAACAAGAGCTGCTGCAAGTGAGGAGGCACCTTCTCTTAATTCTTCTTCAGTATATCCTTGAGCATGTTCTTTCAGACTCAACCTCAACTTGGTTTGTTGTTCTTGAAGGCGGTCACTATTTTGTGTCATGAGGCGTTTTAACTCTTCATACTCCGCTTGAAGTTTCGCAGAGCCATAATCATCTTGTATCATGCGCGTATCTGCGACTAGTGTTGTCCGGGTTTCTGAGCGCATTGCTGTGCGAGTTTCTGAGCGCATTGCTGTGCGAGTTTCTGAGCGTGTTGTGACGCGCGTTTCGGTGCGGGTACCATAATAAGTGCTCTTAAATAAACCCCAAAACCAAGATTTTGTATAAGAATAGGGAATTTCTAAACTATAGGTGACAGGAACCGAAACAACGTAAGAAACAGGAACGGCGATCGTTTGTGTAACGGGGGTATAAGATGTCTCAGTTCGTCGCGAATTAATCTCTTTATTTCTGGCATCTTCTGCAGCTGCAAGTTTTTGGAGAATTTTTCTTTCTTCGGCCTCAAGTTCTAGCTTTTTCCCTATAATCGTGTCAAAATCATTTGCTAAGTTTAAGAACGTTGTTTGCTTTTCAGCAATTTTCTCTATACTACACTTGATGTTCCTACCTAGATTTTGTATTTTCTCTAGAAAATGATCAAATGATTTGTGCAAGGAAGAGTAGAGGATTAAGGCTTGTTGAGCTTCGTCCCTCATAATGACATCCACATTACTTACAAAATCTGCTGGAGCGACATCCAAACGTGGTCCACAAGTTAAAATAGTATCTCGTAATCTCGTCGCGTTTCCTCTTGTTAGTTCAGAATGGTCAAGAATACTCATTTCACATGTTCGACCACACTCTACTTGATCATCATACAACCTATAAGAGCCACTATGGAGTTCTAGAATGTTGGTAAATATTTCTGTATTTTTATGGAGATACCTTGCAGAACGCAACAAACTAAGATTTGCGATGTAGGTATGTTTGAGGGCGTCTAAGAAATCGCTGTTCATGACCGTTTCCATTTGAGCAAAAGTGGTGGCACGGTACCATTCCATGCCATCGCCATCAGGAACATCTGGTTGGGTAACGTAAGTCATCAGGATGTTGCGCGATGAAGCTGCTGATATCAGAGCTTTAGTCATGGTTTGTAAATGACGATCACAATCCTTGAAAGTTTTTAATGGATCTTCCTTTAGCTGAATTGTATAATGAAGACTGGGTGCTCTTCGATTAATTTTGACATTAAATGCATCTGTCACGCGACTAGAGAAAAATTCACCTAGCTCAATTTGTTCTCGTACACTTTTAGGTGAGAGGGGGGAGCAGTTGTCCTCTGCTCGATCCAGATAGTTTAAACGTAATTTAGCTTGGGCAATACTTATTGTTTTCCGGATAAAAGAATCAGGGTCGTCCACTTTGAAGGCACTAAGCTCACCAATACGACTCTGAGTGTCCCAACGATGAGTATTATAAAAGCTTGCAGGACCAGCTCCTGTTGACCCACTTGTTGAGGCCATAAATTTGTCTCCGTTTGTAGGTAACCGTGAACGGTTACGAAATTTTAAGACTAAAGTTTATATGGTTTGAATTTTTTATCAATATTGCTTCTGACCGCTAAGCCTCGGTTACAAACATCTCCCCATCTTCTTTCTTTTACAGATGGAATTAATCAAACAGATTAATTCCATTATCTTGATTATTTATCATATACCTGATCATTCAATCTTCTAATCGAGCCCTTGAGCGAGCAATTTCTCCTCAGTTAAGAACTTATTGCCAATTGGATGGTTTGGTGCATTAATATCGGTCGTCTGATTAATAAGACCTATCTGCGCATCAATCTCATCAACTACATGATGAGTTCCTTCTTGGATATCTTTCATTAACATCGATTTAGAAAGTGACTCCTCTAAACGAATAGACTGAATCGCAGCGCATTGTTGACGTGATTTTATCCAAATAGCGTGAGAAGTTATAATTTTATCGCGTAGGAAACAAAGTTGTGAAACTGCATCATCTGGGGTTTTTATATCCTGTTCAGTGGAGTCAGCAATGGCTAGTTTCTCTTGTAAAAGATCCATTTGACGTTTCATTTGAGTTTGTCTAAGCCTGATTGTCTCTCTAAAATCGTGCACTGCAACAAGAGCTGCTGCAAGTGAATTTGCTCCTTCTGCTAATTCTTCCTCAGTATAACCTAGAGTACTTGCTCTTAAACTCTCTCGCAATCTGTCTTGCTGTGCCTTCAGTAGAATATCATTTTGTCTCATCTCTCTTTTTATCTCCTCATATTGGGATAAAAGAGCCGCAGAACCAAGATCATCTTGAACTATGCGCGTTGCTTCAAGTAGTTCTGTGCTTGTTGTTGTACTCATTTCTGTTTGCTGTTGTTGAACCATTCTTGTGCGAGTTTCTGAGCGCGTACCATGGCTAGAAGATTTATACAATCCAAAAAAGACAGAAGTCTCCTCTTGTACAGGAATCTGGAATGTTTCAGTGATAGGAACAGAAACGGAGACAGAAACTGGAGCCTGGGTTGTGTTAGTAGCTACTACAGAGTATTTTTCAGTTCGTCGGGATGCAGCCTCTTGTCGCTTGGTTTGCTCCCAAGATTCAAGTTTACGAATCAAGTCTTCTTCCATGCGCGTAAGTCTTGTTTTAGTTTCCAAGATTTGGTTAAATTCAGTCGTTAAGTTTGCAAATGCTGCCTGTCCCGATGTGATTGCTGTTATACAACCATTTATACCATTCCCAAGTACCTGTATTTTGTCTAGAAAAGCACTGAATGATTGATGCAATGAGGTATAGAGGGCTAAGGCTTGTTCAGATTCAGCTCTCATAATCACCCCAACGCTTCTTACAAAATCTGTTGGAGCTTGCTGAGATGAATCGTTATCTAAAAGTGGTTGGCAAGTTAAAATTTTATCTCGGAATGTGATTGCATTTCGTCTGGTTAACTCAGAATGATGAAGAAGGCTTCTTTCGCATGCTCGACCGCATCCGATTTGATCATCATAAAGGCTATATGATAAACCATGAAGTGAAAGAAGATAATTAAATATCGTCGGGTTTTTAACGAGGTATCTTGTCGCTCGTACCAAGCGAAGATTTGCTATGTAGCTATGCTTGAGAGCATCTAGGAAATCTGTTTTCAAGATATCTTCCATACTCATAAAAGTAGCAGCTCGATACCATTCCATGCCATCACTATCAGAAGGAGTGTCTGGTCGACCAACATAAGTCATCAGAATACTTCGCGATGAGGGTGGTGACAGAGTTGTAGTCAATGCTGTTAAGTGTCGATTACAATCCATGAACGTTTTGACCGAATCTTCTCTGAGCTGAATTGTATAACGTTGAGCAGGCCTTTCTCTTCTAGTAATGGTGATATTAAAAGCATTTGTCACACGACAATCAAAAAAATCACTTAATTCACAATATTCTCTCTCGCTTCTTGGCGTGAGAGGACCGCTTGCTTCCTTTTGTTCCAGATGCTTTAACCGTGAATTAGCTTGGGAAAGGCTTATTGTTTCCCGGAGGAAAGATAAAGGGTCATCGACTTTGAAGCTGCTAAGCTCTCCTATGTGACTCCGTGTGTCCCAACTACGAGTATGATAAACTCCTACGGGACTAGCTCCCGTTGCTCCGCTTGTTGCAGCCATAAAATTTGTCTCCTTTTTAAGAGTTAAGTTCTTAGGAGATTCTAAAATTTCTTATAAATTTTGAATCAAAGGTCAAAATATCTAATATATTTTGATCTTCGTCAATGTTTTTTTTTATTTAATTGTAAATGAACGCGATAGGTAATTTAGAGTTGACTCTAAATTTCATTAGACTAAAAGCCAGCCCCTGTTTTTAAGGAGTAGTATTTTCGCACTTGATTCCATATGTAATTAGCCCGAGCTTTTCGTTTTGTCAATTTATCGATGTTTTCGCTGCCGGGAAAATGCTCCATATCAACTTCCTCTCCGAAAGCAAGGAAAATAGGGGTCCTCTGCATCTTTCTCTTTTCCCCCACTTCTTTCTCGACTTGATCAGGGGGGGGCATAAGAGGATAGCTATTCAAGGCTAAGGGGTAAAAATGCGTTGTTCGGTCGCTTTGTCGCGCAATAAGATAAAAGAGTTCTATCGATTGTGGATCAAAAGGAGCGACTTCGACGACACCCGTCGATGAGGGGCGGTCTCTTCCTCCGCTCGGGGCGACGTAAATGCATTTCCCTCCTTCTTTTAGGAGGTCGACCATTTTTGCGATCGTGCGCCGATTATGCAGGATTTTCCTTTCCTTTTCTTCAGAAGGGAAAGCGATATGTTTTTTTGAATAGATGCAGAGGAGGTTTCTTCCCATACTCATCGGAATGGCCATCGGATCGGTGATCACCCGATGTCCTGCAATAAAGATCATTTCTTCAGCTATTTTTGGATAGAGATGTTCGAGCATCAGGCTGATCACTTGCGGATCGGGCTCTATCTGGTGGTTGGCTAATAGAAAGACGTTATCTCCATTCTTTAGCTGCTCATCGATTTTCTTTAGTGAGTCGGTTCCCCGTAATTTTGAGCGATCGAAGTCGATGCAGGGACGGATGAAATCTAATCCCATTTGGTAATAGTCGAAAGGTTTTCTCACTGCCTGATGAAAAATTTCAAAATGAGGCGGATAGTCAATGACATTGATTATTTCACCGACGAATAGGTTGAATAGCTGAAGGAGCTGATCGACATTGGGTTGGTTAAGGACAATTTCTCGGTAGTTCGAATAAAGCTCTAGGAGTGCGGATTTCAGTTTGGATGGAACGCGATCATTCTCTAGAGTTTTCTCAAGAAGATCTCTTCCTTCCTCCATTTCCATCCCCCCCATTGTCAAACTTCCAATTTTTTATTGGTGATCGACGAGAGAAATTGATATTCGTTTAAATGAAGGGTATCATCAATTTCAAAAATCAAATTGGCGTTGTGTTCCCCAGCAATTTTCAACAAATGCTGCTTATCGATAATGTTCAAATAACGGTCTAACTCGGGATGTGTCAGCAGCTTCAACGCGTATTGATCAAAACAGCCGATCGCTTTTTTCAGTGCCCGTTCAATCTCGATCGACATGCTCTCGTGCGATTTCACCATCCCGCTCCCCATGCAATAGGGACATCCAGTGAATATTGTCTGCATCAGAGAGCCTCTATTTCGCTGCCTGGTCATTTCAATCAATCCAAATTCGCTCATCCCTAAAATCGTGCATTTTGCTGAGTCATCTTTCATGCAATCTTTGAGCCGTTCCAGAACACGCCGTTGGTTTTTCCTAAGACGCATATCGATGAAATCGCAGATGATCAATCCGCCAATATTTCTTAAACGCAGCTGACGGCCGATTTCTTCTGCGGCTTCCAAGTTAATTTTCACCAGCGATTCTTCAACGTCACCCCGATTAGCGGAGCTTCGTCCAGAGTTGACGTCAATCGTATACATCGCCTCTGTTCTGTCAAAAAATAGATATCCTCCGCTTGGCAGCCAGATTTTGCGGCGCAGGGTTTTTTCTATTTCTCGCTCGACGTTGAAACGTTCGAACATTGGGATTTTATCTCGATAATACTCGATGCGCAGAGAATGCTCGCTTGCATAACGGCTGTAGAGTTTCTTGCATATTTGATAGGTGGTGTAGTCGTCGACCAAAATCCTGTCATATTGTTTATCTAAAGCTGTCAGGAGGGCGCGCTTAATAAGATCTGACTCGGCAAAAAGGAGGGTTGGCTCTGACGATTTCTGAAAACTCTCGATAATATTTTGCCAGTTGTTCAACAGATCATGCGCCTCACTAATCAACATCTCTTCGGTTGCTGAGGCACTAGCGGTACGGCAAATGAGTCCCATGTCTTGAGGCATTTCAAACGCCCGAATCAATTTTTTCAGTCGTTCCCGTGCGTTTCGATCTTCGATTTTACGTGAAACTCCCCGGTGCGATGCGTTAGGGAGAAGGACGAGGTAACGGCCGGCAATAGAGACGTTCGAGGTGAGCCGGGCCCCTTTAGAGCCAATCGGCTCTTTCACAACTTGGACAAGGACTGGCTGATTGGGTTTCATCACCTGTTCAATATCCAGCACCTCGGCTTCTTTCCTGCCGGTTTTTACCGTGCTATTGTCCCGGTCGAAGTCTAAATCAAATAATTGTTCAAATTTCTTTGTGTTTTCAATGATATCGGAGATGTGGATAAAGCCATTTTCCCCTTCGTTGATGTCGATGAAAGCAGATTGAATGTTGTGGAGGATATTTTTGACGCATCCTCTGTAAATATTCCCTGTGAGCTGTCTCTCTTTCTTCCGCTCAACGATCAAATCGCAGAGAATTCCATTTTTTAATAGAGCGTAGCGGATCTCTTTCGATTCAATATTCAATAAAATTTCATGCATTTCGTCACCTTTAATCAGTCAGTAGAAACTTGTTCAAGAGTTTAAGAGATCTCCAGGGTTCTTGGCTAGAGAAATTTACTGGAAAAAAAAACTCAATTTTCTTAGAATAAGCGTCTATCAATCCTTTACCTTTTGCAAATCATGGACGAAGTTTTTAAAATTTATGTAGAACAATTGCGTGAAGGACGCCAACGGACCTTTAATGAAGTTTTAGATCCCTCTTTTATTGAGATAAAAGAGGATGAATTGGCCTTTAATGACCCAGTCGAATTAAAGGGAGAGGCCTATCTTGCAGAAGAAGAACTCATTATCCACTGGCATGTTAAAACGAAAGCATTAGTCCCCTGCTCGATCTGTAATGAAAAGGTGGTCGTGCCCATTGAAATCGCGAATTTTTATTACAGCGAGCCGCTAGCTGACATTAAGACGGCTATTTATAATTTCAAAGACCTTCTGCGTGAGATTATTGTGCTTGAGGCACCGCTGTTTGCAGAGTGTAACCAAGGACATTGTCCTAAAAGAGTCGAATATAACCAGTTTTTAACCGAGTCTTCTAGTCGTGATCATGAACAAGATGAAGGGTATCAACCTTTTGCGAATTTCGATTGGAAGCCTTGACATACATTTATTTAAGGAGAATTAACGATGGCAGTCCCACGTAACCGTTTATCTAATGCGCGCAAGAATTCTAAACGTGCCCATCATGCAAAACAACCTAAGCAGCTTGCAGTTTGTGCGAATTGCGGTAAGCCGCACCGTCCACATTTTGCCTGTCAGGCCTGTGGAGTTTATGGTAGAGGGTAAGAGGCTGTGAAAAAATAGAGATCCAATGGATTTTAATTTTTTCACACCCTCAAATCCTATAACCTGAGGTTTTCCTTTGCGTATAGGTGTAGATCTCATGGGGAGTGATTGCTCCCCAACCGCTCTTTTTGAAGCTGTCGAGCTTGCTGCTCGGCAGTTTCCTGATGTTGCTTTTATCCCCTTTTCCACACAGCTGGCTATGGACGACATCGTTGCGTCCTATTCAGTTAGCTCCCTTATTGGCAGTCATTCTGTTGCATTTGATATTTCTCCTCAATTCATTGAAATGAGTGATGAACCTCTCCAATCGATCCGTCGCAAGAAAAATTCTACCCTGATTCGTGGCTTGGAACGATTGAAAGAAGGTTTTCTCGATGCCTTTATCACTTCAGGGAATACAGGTGCATTAATCGCCGGATCAACATTGATGCTGCCTCTATTTCCTGGAATCAAGCGGCCTGCCCTGTTGGCAATGCTGCCTTCTGAACAAGGGGAGGTCGCTTTACTCGATGTGGGAGGGCATGTCTCCTGTAAGGCTGCTCAGCTTGTCGAGTTTGCTTTAATGGGAGCGGCCTATCAATCATGCCGCAACCAGATAGCCATTCCGCTTGTTGGGCTGCTCAATATCGGTATAGAGTCTAAAAAAGGGTCTCTTGAAGAGCGGACAGCTTATGAGCTGCTGACAGAGGCCGCTGCCAGGAAAGCGATAGACTTTATAGGTAATGTTGAAGGAGGTGACCTCTTCGATGGCATTGCCGATGTCATTGTGACGAATGGGTTTTCTGGAAATGTCGTTCTCAAGACATCTGAAGGAGTTTCCCATTTCATTTTGCGTAAACTGGCAAAAACGCTTGCTGGGATAGTCCCGGAAAAAGCTCAGCAGATCCTCTCTGAAATCGGCTCTCAGTTAGATTTTGAGGAATATTTCGGCGCTCTTATCTGCGGTGTTGATGGCATTGTTATCAAATGCCACGGACAATCAACCTCCAAGGGGCTGCTCAACGGAATCCGAGGAGCGATCCAATTGGCCCGCGACCAGTTTATCCCTCAGATGAAAGCTAAATTCATTCAGCTATAGGTTAAGAGGTTTTTATGGTAATGCCTACAAGTGTGAGCAATCCTTTAGCACATGAAAGCAATTCTTTCCCACCAGTTCAATACATTAATATCCGGTAAACCAAGAGAAAGGGATGACTTAATGAGGTAACTGCATAAGCGATGCAAGAATCCATTGAACATCTGATTTTTCAACACTATTCTTAGAAAAGCGGAAGAGGACTTCCGCACTCCAAACGCTTCGCGAGGCACAAATTTTGACTTCGCGAAGCGTTTGGATTGCAAGTCCTCTTCCGCTTTTTTAAGAACATTGTTGAAAAGAATTTGTGAGCAGATAGAAATGAGTTTTTGGCGACAGCCGAGGGCCTGTTTGGTCACAAATGAGCATCCATATAGTCCATCACTTCTGCTTCAAACACTTTGCGAAGCACAAAATCTTGTGTTTTTTTATGCTGGGAAGTTGAAATTGGCTTTCCTCTACATCTTATTTAGGGGTATGCCTTGTGCAATTTTTGTTGTTTGATAATATTCTCCGTTTAGAGTATGAGTAAATCCCTTCAATTTACAACACTTTAGGAGGCTCTATGTCATCATCATCATTAGCACCAGCACCCCCGCAGCCAGCGCAACGTTCTTGGGCTGGAAAATTATTTGATCGGGTTTGGGGAAACCATCACGTGCAAGGAAGACTCGTTCATCCACAAGGGGGAGATCCTCTAACGAATGCGAAAGTTTATGTGTATGCTAAAGTGTTGTCGGTATCACACCTCGTAGGAGAAGCAACATCTGATAAAGATGGAAATTATGCACTCGATTATAAATGGTTTAACAGCGCCTCTTCTAATGAATCATTAGCGTTTAGCATTTTCGAACAGAGAGTGGTTTGTAATCAACAGGGTGGGCTTAATCTGGGGCCAGAAAAATTCATTTGTGAGTTCACACGATCCATTAATCCTCACACATCTCATCATGATGTTGGCGTTCTGCCGATCCACTATTACGAATATCGAGATGACTTTCCGAATCTTAAAGATCCACAAGCTAATGAAAATGAATGGCCCTATGACGGTGCTCTTTTAAAAGCCGCTGCAGATGAAGAAATAAAGGATGCAGCAATCAAGCTCTGGCCATTTGATTTATCCATTGAAAAAATTAAAGAGATTTATGGCGTTAATGATCCAAGCTTTAAACTGAGTGGAGAAAGTACGATCGACATGCTGGAAAACGGAATTTGCCCTTGTTATTGGAAAAAAGGGGCGACACCAGAAGAGGTATACGTGGAGTTCAAATGGGGTGACTATGACCAGGACGAGCATCCACAAGTATTTGACGTGAGATTAGATGCAACGATTGATTCGAGTGGTCAAAAACATGTCAAATCGGTGACTGTACACTCTAAGGATAACACTCCAATGACGAGTACTCCATCAGAAGAAAATTTTGAGAAGCTACTTTTCGTTTTCAACTCGATGGCTAGTTTGGCGGGAGAGCTGTTTTTTCACCTTGGAAGGTCTCACATCTTTTGTGGACAGATCGCGATTTCCTCCGGCCGCTCACTGCATATCAACCCGATCAAAGCACTCTTACAACGCCACCTTGCTTTCCTTGAAGGAATAAATTGGAAAGGAATAGAAGAGATATTTGGACAGTTTGGAATACTGAATGTCTCAGGGTTAACTGTAAAAGGGATCGAGCAGGCGTTATATGGATTACTAGGAACGATGTGCTGGGGGACTTTTGAGCCGAGAAAAATTTGGCATGAAACCCACCGTTTTGCTCGAGCAGCAAACATTTTCTGGGAAGTCGCGGGAAAAGCTGTAAAGAAGTTTATTGAAGAACATGGGCCTAATATTGAAAAGCATTGGTACGAGATCTTTGACATGTCTAAAAATCAAACAGATCATAGCCCTCCCTTTCACCCATTGGATGGGGTGGCGGATCGGAACGAGTGGTTTGATTCAAGTGAAATAGACGACCCAAGTCTAGGGATACGGGTGGATGGAAAAGCGATGCGTCCGATTACTTTGAATAGAGACCACCCTGAACCAGGAGACTGGGACCGCTTGTTTCAGTTTTGTCGCTATGTTCTTTTCATGGTTGTTTTTTGGCATTGGTGGATTCATACAAGCCAGAAAAAATGGGTCGCAAATCCTGATGTTGGTACGTTAGCTCCCGATAATAATGGCGAAGGACCCTATGGAGGAGCATCTGCTGAGAATGTGAGGAAGCAAGTTAAAGTCGCCAAGGAGTTGACGGACTTTCTCCCTCCGGAAGCCGTGTTGATCAACAATTTTTACACAGATATTTATCCCTATTTTATCGAATGTATTCTCGAGAAAAAGGTTGATTTAGAAGCTGCAGGGGTTGATGTTGAAGCACTGACCGATGGGATAAGTATTTAGTCAACAGGCAGCGCGTTTTTTAAGGTCGCTTTCGCCTGTTCCAAAGAGGGGGGAGCGCCTTTATTGAATTTGACGGGGTTCTCCAAAGTGATTTTGATTTTTGCAAAAGGCTTGGGGATCCTCAACCGATCCCAAGTCTTGAGCTCCCAGAATCTATCTGCAGTCCAATTTAGAGGGATGACAGAGGCTTCTGTTTCCAACGCAGCGACGGCGATCCCTGGTTTGAGCTCGTAACGGGGCCCTCTTGGTCCGTCTGGCGTGATGATGACGATCTGCTCTTCCTCTTCAATCGACCGAGTCAGTTCTTTTAGGGCTTGATAGCGTGCTTGATGGGGGACTTTGATCACTCGTCCCTGTTTGTACGAGTGCACGACGGTGCTCAGCATGTCCCCATCGCGGCTTGCGCTGATGAGGGCTGCAAAGATAAATTGCGGAGCAAATCGATGGAGAATGAATGGCACAAGAGCCAAGCGATTATGCCAAAGCATGATCATGCATTTCCCTGAACGGGCGGTTTGACAGAACTGTTCCAGCCCTTCAATTTCTAGTTGACAAGTCCAAAATAGCATCTGTGCGATCGCCTTCCCAACTTTTGCGATGCAGTAAGAGCGGACTTTGTATAGATTTTTTTTGATTTTATCCTTCATAGGCGTCGGCATCAGAATAGCCTCTCAATAGAATTGACAGCAAGATCTGAACAAGAAGCTGTCGATAATGTGTTATTAAGCTCTACGCATCCCTGCTTCACTTTATCTCTCAGAAAGTGATTGCAGTAAACTTGATGAAGAGCATCTGCTAGTGCATCTGTGGAGATTGTTTTGCCGATATATTCTGGAAAAATCTCATCCTTCTGCAAGATGTTGACAATGCAGTAAAAGGGGAGATTCAGCCGCAGCAGATATTTGGCGATAAAATAGTTAAGGGAGGTGAGTTTGTATTGGACCACTGTTGGAACTTGATGCAAAGCAAGCTCAAGGGTGACCGTGCCCGATTTTGCCAGCGCAGCAACAGAGGCATCCATCACATCGTAACTGTGTTCGGAGGAGACGATAAAAACATCCTCAGAGAACTTTAAACGGCTCTTTTGAATTTCTTTGATGATAGGCTCTCGTAAACATTCTTGTGCAGAAGAGATCACAAAGCGGACTTCTGGGCATCTATCCTTCAACCGGGCCGCAGTTTCGAGCTGTTGTGGAACATGGCGGTTGATCTCGCCTTGACGGCTGCCTGGAAACAGTGCAACGAGGTTTTCACAGGAGGGAAGGCCCGCTTCCTTGTACCAATCGCTGTTCTTTTGACGACCGGAGATCGCTTCCGTCAATGGATTTCCAATGTACTGGACTGTTAAAGATGTGTCGGCAAAAAGCTCAGCTTCAAAAGGGTAGATAGTCAGCAGTAAGTCATAGTGATCGACTAAGGTGTTGATCCTCTTTTTCCCATGCGCCCAGACAGTCGGACAGATGTACTGAACGAGCTTACCTCTATATCCATGTTTTCTCAAAGAACGGGCAAGGCGGAGGTTGAATCCAGGGTAGTCGATGAGGATGACGCAGTCGGGGTTTAATTTGAGAATATGATCGCGCACTTGCCTGAATAGAGGAACGAGGCGGGGGAGTGCAAGAAGGACGTCAGAAAATCCCATCACTTGAAATTGTTCCGTGTTGATGAAGCAGTTGAATTCCTCTGACTGCATGCGGACTCCACCCACACCGCTGATGCGACAAGTTGGAGCTTTAGCTTTAAGGCTTCGAATCAGAGCGCTTCCATGGAGGTCGCCGCTCGCTTCTCCAGCAAAGATAAAATAGGTTTTCATAATGACTCAGTAGCGATCTTATGCTGTCTTGCAAGCATGAGATTTCGGATATAGGGGACGAGTGCAATCAAGGGGCCGACTAAGTGGACGAGGTCGCTCGTCCGGAAGAAATAGACCGTAGAAATGACCATGCCTACTAGGCTGAACCACCAGAAGCTCGAGGTCAGCTCGCTTTTATGACTTTTTTCTGCTAGCCACCATTGGAGCCAAAAGCGGCTATTAAAGAGGGTGTACCCCCCTAAACCGAAGCAATGCCAAAGGAGTGAAATGGGGGAATCTGTGGAGAGTTTCCAGAACGTCGCTGGTGCGCGGAACCAGTCCAAGGGTTCATGCTGCAGCCATAGGTCTTGGATGGCGAATAAGGCGATGGTAGAGAAGATGGAGGTGATAAATAGGAAAATGACGGTTCCAAAAGGTTGGGGAAGACGTTTAGTTTGCAATAAATCGAGGTTGCGCCACGAGATGACACCATTAATCGCTTGAAAGAGGCAGAGATGCAGCTGAAATTGGATCAGGCTGTGAATGAAAAGCAATAGATTCCCAAGGAGGGAAAGCTGCCAAAATAAGGGAGGGACAACGGTGCGGCCGGCTTTTTCGCTTGCGGCCCATTGGACAAGAAATCGCCCTCCAAACACGATGGATGAGAGAAACCCAAGGGGGTAAAGATAGGTGCGCCAATCGTCCACAAAAAACCTGATTTACAAGAGATATTGGTAAAAAAAGGATAGCAGACAACAGGCTAAAAATCAAGGATTCGCTCGTCGTAGTCTAAAGTTGGCAGAGTGCAATTACAACACAGAGACACAGAGGGACCGAGGGAGACCTCATTATTCTCAGTAAACCCTATGTTTACACTCAATTTTGGGGAAAATTGATTGATATTTTAAATTTTTTTAGTTAAAATCAATTCTATTTGATCTATATTACGTTTTAAAAATACAAAAAAAGGTTATTATGTCAATAGCAACAGGAAGGAGTATGGCACCTCTTTATGCCATTTCTTCGCCACTCCCTCGCCAGGTAGATGACCCTTCATTGCAGAGAATGATCCACGACAATCTAAACAGGCAATTTAATGCATTTGCAGGAACTTGCGCTAGAGTTGGTGTGAGAGAATTTTCAGAACCAGATTTACCTTCCACTACTTTTCGCATGAAACTCATTGATGCAGACATCTCAATTGGATCCGAAAAAATTCAAGGTATCACAATAAAAATTTTTCATGGTGAAGATTTTAAAATGCAGTTATGGCAATTTATGGGGGAGCATCAATCGATCTCTTATCTTCTCGATTCTCGTACCGCAGGGAGATCTTTTATTCCGGTTGAATGTTTCTTACTACCTTATTTTAATGGAGACGAATTCGAAATTCTCTCTTCCGCAACCGAACAAATTCCCCAGCTTCTTCCTCTGCCTGCCCATCACTTTAATGAGACTCTCTTAGAAGCTGTTTTTGGGATTAGTCAGTATCTTGGAAACCCTTTGATCACTGCTTTAGAGGTCTATAATGATGACACGACTTTGGGACACTGTATCTTGGATCAATTTCCCAATATTGTCTCTTATCATGCTGTAAGATATCCTGCATCGACATCTGAGCCGGAAAGCGGCCCTTCTCATTTCTATCATCACTATATCAGCGAACGACTCCATCAACACCATGAGAATACACTTACCCCACAATTGGGGGAGAAGGTTAATCTCATGATCATTCGCAATCTGATTTGTCCCGCTAGAATCAGTATAGAGGAAGGCATTGAGCTGATAAAGGCATATAAAGACATGTTGACTCCTGACGGTTTCATGATTATTTCATCAAACCAGTTATCTCATATCGGTCAAGAACATTATGAACAGATTGGTTTTGAAGTGTTGAATATGGGAAAATTGTGTCTGATCATGGGTGATGGCCCTCCTGAAAGCCATTATCAACCGATCTACATTCTTCGGCATAAATCTGCTAAATCAATGTGGCTGACAGCAGAAAAAGTTTATTTGGTCCATGAAAGTACGATTGAAACAGACAAATTAAATGTCCCAAAAGATGATCGAAAGACACTTTTTAAACTACCCAGCGGGGAATTGCATGACCCACAACCTAGAATGATTGCACGGGGGAGCTTCAAATCTGCATGGCTAGGTTCTGTTCATCTAAATCCTGAAGATAAACAAGTTTGGACAACTGAAGATGTTTTTTGTGAGGGCATCGAGGATGTTGATATCCCCTTAAGCTATGAGCAAGCGTTGCTTGAAAAACTCCAAGGAAGTCAATATATTGTCAATGCTCTGGGGTTTTACCGCTCTAAAAGAACTTTTGCTGAAAAACATGGCATTACCGTTGTTGACGATAAAAGGAAGCTAACGGCCATTTGGGAGAATATGGATGGAGGAACGTTGGGTCTGCCTAAAATCTTTTTAGAGATCCAAAACATCGTGAAAGTGTTGTCATCTACCTTAAAAGGGTTAAAAGAACTCCATCATTTTGGATTTATTCATCTCGATCTTCATATGGATAACATTTTTCTAGATAGTTCAGGGCAGGCAAAATTGGGTGATTTGGGATCTGCTCGTCCGACGGACGAGATTTCGGATGAATCAAAGTTGGGTCAGTTGGCAATTCTAGCTCGCAAACAAATATTTGCGGCTAAACCCGAACAACTTGCTCCAGAGGTGATTGAAAACATGATTCAGGTTCAGCATAAAATAACAACAAAAGCCGATATTTTTCCTGTGGGGGTAATGTTATGGAATTTGGTCATTAAACGAATTTATCCTTCAGACAACTCGTTTGATAAATATCTTACAGAGTATGTAGAAGTTAGCTTCGATGTTTTCTGTGGTTGGGCTTTTTATAAAGGCAAGGATTTACTGAGTCGCATTGCGGACATAAAAAAATGTTTCCCTGATGAGCCCCCTGAACCCGATTTATTGCGCCATCTAGCATGGGAAATGCTTCATGTTGATCCGACTCGCAGGCCTAGTGCTGCTGAGGCGGCTGATCGCATGGACGCTTTAGGTTTGAGCATTCAAAGCCTTCTGGCAGGGGATTCTGAATCAAGCTCGTCGAGCTCTGTATCAAGTTCTTTATTGAATTCATAGCAGAGAAGCCTTTTTTGTATCGATCTGACAGCTCAAAAGTCTGCAGCAAGGGACCTTAAGGAGGTAATTGTAGCCCATAACCTTGTGTCGCCCTTTCATCCATGATTCGCGTAAAAAAAATTCAACTTAAATGGATACATGTTTTGCAACTATACGGATAAATGACAGGATGGGAAAGATGGATTAGATCTGACAATATCTTTACAATTTTGTCTATCTAAGTTTAAAAAAATTTACGCGAATCATGGGTTTCAGGGCTCACTACTTGGGGTTGATCATTCCCAGGTCGTCAGGCATGGGGACAGTTATCACCTATTTGCGAGCCCTGTAAGGGCGGCATATGGGTGGGCACAACAAGGGACTTTTGCAATTACTTCCTTAGGTCCTTGTACCCCTTGTCCTTTAGGTAGGGGGGGAGTTCTTTGTCGATTTGGTAGCGAAGCTGCCTTTTCTGCATCCATCGAACAGCCCAAAGGTCGGCCAGGGTATTAAATGAACGGTTAAAAAAGTTGTAGTTGCTTTTTCCTCGGACTCTTTCACGGTGGTTGACAGGGATGCTCTTAATCCGAAATCCCTCTATGCAGAACAGCGCAGGCAGGAAGCGGTGCAGTCCATGATACATCTTGATTTTATCAAGAGAGCTCTTACGATAAACTTTGAGCGAGCATCCTGTATCTTGCACACCGTCGCCGCAAAGCCAATTTCTGACCAGGTTAGCAGCTTTAGAAACGAGCCTTTTGCTTAAGGTATCCCGGCGGTTCACCCGTGTCCCGCAGACTAAATCACACTCTTCAATCAATGCAGTTAATTTAGGGATATCGGCAGGGTCATTCTGACCATCGCCGTCTAATGTGATGATGAATTTCCCTTTAGCGGCTTTAAAGCCTGCGTCGAAGGCACTCGATTGTCCGTAGTTCTTATTGAAATAGATAAGCCGTAAGTAAGGATGATCAGCCAAGAGGCTCTCTAGGACACTACGTGTCCGATCTGTCGAGCCGTCGTCGACGCAAATGAGCTCCCAAGGATGGTTTATAGACTTCATGACAGGTTCCAATTCATCAATTAAGAGAGCGATATTGCTCTCCTCGTTTTTAAGGGGGATGATGACAGAATATTCAGGATTCATTGCTCGACCTTTATATGATTGATTATGACTTGTTTTTGTAGCCAATTTGCGCCATCGGTGAAGATAGAGAATGGGGTTCCATGTCCTTTATGACCGATGGAAGGATAGATAATCAATTCGATGGGAGGAGAACGATCTCCTGCTAGAAAAGCCGCTTCGATGAGTGCTCGCATAAAAGCATAGCATGCATCAGTGCTGACGCGGATGTCTCTGTTGCCAATATAAAACCGCAATCGTTTATGAATTAAGTTTGGAATTAATTTGGATAAAGACAATTCTTCTACACCAGCGTCTGGGTAATGGCTGAATTCATCAATCGGTTTGGGGTCAGTCAGGGGGGCGAAGCCAACGATGGACTGGATCATGGGGGAGCGGGCAGCGAGCTGGACAGCGATATAACCACCTCGAGATAGCCCTGCAACCCCAAGCTGGGTTGGATTGATGAGACCTTGTTTAATCAAGAAGTCGATGTTATCAAGTGAAAGATCGATGAATTCATCGATGAAGCGTCCCCCCTGGGCAAATTGCTCAGCCCACAGGGCAATAGCTTCTTGAGGGGTGTGTTCTTCATCGTGGAAGGGGAGATCCCAAGAAAATACCCTGCATCCTGCTTTAGCCCATTCAAGGACAGGTTGGTTGAAAGGCTCTTGACAAAGCGACATGCGGGCAGAGAGGGCGAAATAGATCACAGCTGGCTGACAGCCAGTTTCTAGAGGAGCTCCTTCAAAGAAGATTGAAGCGCCGTTAGGAGTTGTCAATGGAGGGTTAGTGGTCATTTGCGATGTGTTGACGTCCCCGCCTGCGATGGTGACTTGAAGAGTGGTGATGATGTCTTCGTTCAGTATGCCGGTCAAGTTGCCGATATTGATTGCGGATAGAGGTATAGGTTTCGACATACCTCTCATCGACGAGGGCCCGGAGTTTCAAGAAGTGAAGGCCTAAGACAAAGTCTTTATGGCGAAACATTTTTTCTCGATAGTGCCTTTTTCCTGAAAGGGGGGTCAGCCGATACTGGCAAACGATCAATGAAATCATCATCGCACTGATTCGCCTTGGAAAATGGGAAAAAGCTTGAATCAACACCTCTTTAATCACTGCTGAAGCGACCAAAGTGATTTCTCCGAGATGAGGGACCATCCCTTTGTCGAGATATTGCAATTGCAGCTCTTTTTCTATTAGAGGGAAAACTAAGCATGAAGTGAGGATAGCTCTGTCGAGGGTGTTTTTCCCTTTGTGTGCATAGAGTCTGTCTGCACAAGCGAGGTAATGAAAAATCCTTTTTCCCTCTTTGGTGTTCAGTGCGTGCATCAATCCTGGAAATAAGAGAGAAAGGATATTATTTTCAGCAAGGAGCCGAAAGAATGTGGCTGAAGCGCCTGATTCGAGCATCCGCAGGATTTCTTCGAGTATCCGTGCTGGCGAACTCTTGATAATTTCCTCTTTGCATCTATCGACGGCCTGTTTTGTTTCATTATCTATCGTAAAGTGAAAGCGGGCATGAAACTTAAGGAGGCGTAAAAGACGGACGGGATCTTGCTTAAATCGCACTTCTGGTGTCCCGATCGTTCGAAGGATCCCTTCATGGATATCTTCGAACCCCCCAACATAATCGATGATCGAATGATCTGCAGAGTCGTAATAGAGTCCGTTGACAGTGAAATCGCGCCGCATCACATCTTGTTCTGGCGTTCCCCAGACATTGTCTTGGGTAATTAAATCGCTGTCGTTCTCACCGCTCCGAAAAGTTGAGACTTCAATGATCTTATGCCCAAAACGAATATGAGCCAAACGAAACCGTCGGCCAATCAAGATGCATTGTCGATGAAACACCCTTTTTACCTCTTCTGGAAGGGCAGACGTTGAGATGTCGAAGTCTTTAGGGGTTCTATTGATCAGAAGATCGCGGACGCTTCCACCAACAAGGTATGCGACGAATCCTGCTGAGCGGAGCTTTTCGAGGACATAAAGGGCATCTAAATCAATGAGTGTTGGGTCAATGCCATGATCTTGGGCGAAGTAAATTTTTGGTTGATGCAAATGTTGACTCCTACAAGATAAAACATCGCCAGCTACAAATTGTTGCTATAAGGATTAAGAATAATCGAGAAAGGGCATCCTGTCAATCTTTTCTATGCATAAGATGTTTTTTCATAATAAAAATTGGCAGGTGGGGATATTTGATTCTGCGCGATACGATGTGGCTATGTTTCCAATTTTTTGACGAGATAACTCAAGCATCCCTCTAAAAGATCATCTTCATTGATTTCTATCGATTGTGTTTCTAAAAATCTGCGCACAACATCTGCTTGTTCAGGATCTTCCAAGGTTTGACGTAAATCTTCTTTAAATAGAGCGACTTCTGCAGGAGAGCATTCGCTCATAGATGCGCTGATGGTGTGATTTTCAAGATTATCTTTCAGAAGCTTCCCTTTTTCATGTTCAAGCTGCTTCTGTTCTCTTAACCTGATGATTTTGAGGTTTGATTCATTGATCTTTTCAAGCTGCTTAGCGATCGCTTCTTGAGCTTTTTCTTCGGATTCAAGTTTACCGGAAGCTTTATCGATTGCTGACTGGGTAAGTTTTTCTATTTTAGAATTAAGTTTCTTGATCTCAGCTTGAAGAGGAATGATATCTGTTTGCAGATGGTGGATGTGTTCTTGAATCTGTTGGAAATCAGAGGCATACCGTTGATTGTCTATCGAGTTTCTTTGCTCTTCTAGAGAGCTTTTCATGTCAGTTAAAACTTTCAAAGCATTATTTTTTGTGTGGAGAACATCCAAAAGGGGTTCTATTTTTCTAGAAAATTTGTCTTGGACCTCATGTTTTTGCTTCCTAGTTTTGATCTTTTGCTCTGCCAGCGTACTTACTGTTTTTTGTACGCTGCGTTGTTTAGACGATCCGAAGTATTCGGTCACTTGTAATTGGGTCGTCAATATTTTTTGCTGAGTTTGATGAATAGTTGATCGGGCACGGGCACTCATATAGAGACGATTTTTATAAATATAATACCCTCCTCCGATCGCAATAGCTGCACCAGCGACAACGCTTGCACCGACTCCTGCTGTTGCACCAACCACTCCGACAACACCTGTAACCCCTACGAGGGCAATGGCACTTGCGGTCGTTCCTAGCGCGCCAGAATAAAGAGTGAATGTGTTTTGAATGACAGAAATGATGTTTTCTTCTCTTTGAAATTCTAAATTTTTGAGCTTCATGATGAGGATATCATGCAACGGTTGAGGCGTTTTGGGAATTTTTCTTCTAAGTTTCTCTATTTCCACTGTGAGAGATGTATCGGTTGATACATTATCTGCAATCTGTCTGCCGTTAAGCACTATTCCGATAATCCCTGTAGCAATCGGTACAGCTGTACTGACTGTGGAAAGAACTTGAGTGGCGGTGTCTGCTGTTAAACCGATATGAGGGCCGAGTTCGAGTAAAGTATCGGCAACTGCTCCGAGCGTTTCAAAAAGATTTCCTGCGCCTATTATTGAATTTTCTACTAAACTTTCTCTCAAACCCAATATATCCTTTTCGAGTGTTTCTATTCTCCTTTCATTCGCTAGAAATATTTCAGTGCTCTCTTGGCCTGAAGTGCGAAGTGTTTCTAAGATTGTTTTCACTTCTTCTAGTTCTTCTTTCAGTTGAGTGTACTTTTTTCCTTGATCGACTAAGACGGCAACTTTAGAAGCCAAATTCACAGCTTGAAGTCCCGTAGAGCGAAACGAAGAGGCGATTTTTGCCTTATCTGCCTGATTTTGTACTGTAGATACTATTGTGGCTATTCCTGTTGCTGATTTCACTCCTGATTTTGCCACTCCAACAGTACTTTTAAGTTTTTGTTTTTTCAATTTATCAATTTTTCCTTTGAGCTCGTCGATCTCTCTCTCAATCAACAGGTATTGAGTGTCTCTTTCTTTGCTGGGGGGGGATTCGAGAAGCTCTGTGGCTATTTGCTTTTTCAGTTTTAACGTCTCGCGAGCTTCTTTTAATGTTTCTGTTGTTTGTGCGAAGCGTCCAGCTTCGACCGGGATGTTAAATAGTTCAACAAGGGTAGAGGCTCCTTTGGCAATATGTTTTTCATGGCCAGATCTAGCGTGTGATTGAACGCGTGAAGTCGCATCTCGAGCCACTGAAACAATCTTTTCCCCAGTTTCAAGGACGGCTCGAAACTTTGTTTTTTCTTTTTTATTGAGAGGGGGAGCATCATCATCGATCAGTTGTGTATCTTCAGCTTTTCCTTGATCGATGCTAGCTTCTTGCAAACTGTCTGTCGGATGAGCAACCCCTGCTTGGATGGCTAAAAATTCCTGCAAGCTCATCGTCTCCAAAGGAACATCAAAGTCATCTGCAGGAGTTGCGGTTTCTGGCTGAACGCTCTCTTTTTGCTCTGATATAGCAGGAGGCTCATCAGGATGTTTAAAGGGTTGGGAGATAGGATTGAAACTACTGCCAATATCGGGCATAATTCCTCCATGATTTGATTTAGTTTTTAATTAATTTTGTTGATAAACTGTTTCAAAAATTGTTTTTGTGTTATTTGAAATATTCTCTATTTTTTGGCTAAATGAATCTAAAATTAACCATAACAATCCAATGAAATCCAATAAGAATGATTTAGAGATTTGACCATTAGGGAATGTTAATGTGTATTTGTAGAATATAGATTGATCGGTTTCGCTAATACAAAAACCAGGAAATGCAAGTGATTTATTAATAACAAGTAGATATCGACTTAATTGAGAAACAGCTTCTTCTTCGAATTTATATGGTAAAATTACTAATATTTGAATGTAGATTCTATTGATTTCTTCTGAGTTTTCTTCTGATTCTATTTTTTGCTCATCTGGCCAAATATAAGCGTAAATCGGACGATCTTTATAATCTTCTTTTAAATTAAGCATAATGTGTTCATGTTTAATAATGTCAGATTTTTTTACTATTTTTACATCCATTCTTTCTGCTGATAAGATATTTTTTATAGTTGAAATGTTTCTTTTCATAAAAAACCCCGTTTTTTTATCTATATTTTTTATTATAGTATTAAATTTATTTTTTACAATAGATGTTTTTTGTTATTAACAAATAAATTAACGACTTATTTGTTTTAGTTTGTTATTTCGAGTCTAGCTTTTAACCAGATCTTTTGAGTCAAACAAGGGTTAAGGGCGACACAATCTTTTCCTTGTTTGACACAAAACTTTTGTTATTGAATTTTTTTGTAGAGAATGTTAGATTGTTTTTATTTTGTTAGAAGGAGATCAAACGATGACCGTTAATAATGACCGACGAACATTAGACCAAGGGCAAATTGGGCAAGAGATAAATTTGAAAGACACTGAAGCAGCTTTGGCTGAATCAATCGAGAAAATGGATGAGAAGACAGCTGCAAAATTAGCCTGTTGTATTTTGTGTACAAATTTTTGTTTTAAGATGACTCCTTATTTTCATCCTGTTGTTTATACGCTTTTCTCAGCCGCAACATGTTATCTTTCCCCAAAAGCTTTTTTAATCGGTGCGATAGGTACGTTTGCTATGCAACTTATTTTCACAAGAAAAAGGTCTCGAATAGAAATTTCGGAAAGAGAAAAGTTCAGGACAGGTGTAGCTCTTATCGCTTTAGCTGGAACCCGTTTTCTCTCTCAACGTTTCTACCTGTCTCCGTTTTTCTCCTTTATCTTAGGTTTTGATGTCGGAATGCAAGTGCATGCATTTGCAGCTGCTTATTTTTCAAAATCTGCCAGGTCTCCCACCGAAACCTCTACATGAAATGTCTTGATTTTGTGTAACTATATCAGGCTATTTTCATAACTTTGTCAAAACACTCCCCCCCCTCTGAATAACACCTATCCTGCCCCTATCTTTCCTATCCTGCTAATTTTACAGGATAGGGAGGATAGGAAAGATAGGGCAGGATAGCAAATATCTTATGCACCATCATCCTTTTTATCCTTCCCATCCTGTCAATTTTTACAGGATAGGGAGGATAGGAAAGATAGGGCAGGATAGCAAATATCTTACGCACCATCATCCTTTTTATCCTTCCCATCCTGTCAATTTTTACAGGATAGAGAGGATAGGAAAGATAGGGCAGGATAGCAAATATCTTACGCACCATCATCCTTTTTATCCTTCCCATCCTGTCAATTTTTACAGGATAGGGAGGATAGGGCAGGATAGTTTGTTATTCAGGGGTTAATGGCTTGACGAAGTTATGAAAATAGCCGCTATTCACATCCTCATTTTTTGCGTGATGATCCCCGCAATTTTCTTATTTTAAAATAATATTTCTTATTTTTAGTGTTTTTTTAAAATAAAATCTTTATAATTGACAAAGAAGTAAACTGTGATTAGAATAACCTCCTAAATAAAATAATAGGATTATCTATGAACAGGCTTGATTCCACTTCTTTCTCACATCCTCGAATAGAACGAGATTTTCAGTCGATGACAAGCGAGATGATTTGGAACATCGTTAAAAATGATATAATTATTAATCAACGGATAATTCAAGCTTTCTTATTATTATTAAGATCACCAGGCTTTAATCCTTTTGAGATCAATCCTGCGGAAGGGATGTCTCTGTTACATCGAGCGTCTTTAGATGGAAAAACGGAAATTGTTCGCTCCATCCTTCTTCCATCCCAGTTTTCAATTTGGGAGATCAAGGAGCTTGTAGATAATCAATGCAACCTTCACCAATCAACCGCTTTAAATTACGCTTGTTTTGGGGGGCATCCAGAAATATTTAAGCTGTTGATTGAAGCTGGTGCTTCGATTTATTCAAGGGATAAGCATCGAAATACTCCACTGCATTTAGCGATGAAGAATGCTCAAACTGATATCGTGAGTGAATTGATTCGGATAAGTGGAAATAATCCGGACTATCTCAATGCACAAGATGCTGTGAATGAATCAACCGCTCTTCACTGGGCATCCATCATTGGGAACGTAGCGGTGGTTCGGATGTTGATTGCATCTGGTGCTCAGATCGATATCCTGGATAGATATGGAAACACTCCTTTGCAGGATGCTGCGGTGCATGGGAAAGCAGAAGCCTATTGGACGCTGATTATTGCTGGAAGTCTTTTTAGAAATAGTGATATGGCTCTGATTCTTTGCAAAGGACTTTTAAATAATTTTATCGAGGAGGGTTTTACTCAATTGTCGTTGGTTTCCAAACTATTGGAGACTCTTCCTTCAACAAATGAGAATGAGATCATTTTTATTGTCTTAAGTCGGATTCTCTATACCTTTTCTCAGATTTTAATTCCCGCCGGGATGACGAATTCACCACCTATTATTACCCGCCTCCATTCGATACTGAATGGGAGAATAATTGTGAGTTGGCTTAACGCAATGTTAACTCGATGGGAACTTGAATTAATTCAGATTAAGTCTTCGGTATCTTTTAATTCATCGATAACTCCTGAAGGGTTTGAATCTCTATTAAACAGATTGAAAAATTTAGATATAGGATTGACTAACTTCAATGATTCCCTTGAGTTGCTTCCAGCTCTTTCAAATCGATTATTGTTAAAGACTATTATCTTTTCATTGAGATTGCGAAGAAGCTATCTCAATAGGCAGATCTCGGAGATAAAAGATCGTTTAAGCCCTTCTCGGCTGAGCAGTAGTTCTGTTCAGTCCATAGGGACAGCAATAAGTACAAGTCACAGCAGTATCGGCTCAAACCCAATGCGGCAAAGTGCCTCTGAAAAAAGAGGAAGAATGTATGCTTCACAGGATTTAAGACCACTCAAAATAATGCCAGCTCCTTGGAATTCAAGGAGTTAATACTTTATTTCTTCCCAACACTTTCTCATAATTTCTCAGTGATCTCATTGATTCTGTGGCGATTTATGCAACAACGCCCAAAAAGGGAGGCATTGAATCAGTCCAGATTCTACTTTGATGATTTCTTCTTCATCGAGAGTGACGATAGTACCTTTGGATAAACCTAGTTCTTTCATCGCCTTCTCAAGGGATTCAACCTCTCTTTGGCGAGTTTCAGTATTTTTTAGTGAAACACATGCTTGGAAAAGATGAAGAGATTGATCGGGAAGAAGAAGAAGAAAATCGACCTCTTTTCCTTCTTGGGTATGAAAATAGAAGACTTCGTTTGATTGCCGCCGTAAATGAGAAAAAAGAGCTGTTTCAAGTTGCGCAGCCAAATCAAAATCACTTGCCAAAGTGAAGGCGGTAATGAGCCCTTGGTCGATAGCGTAGATTTTTTTCATGCTTTGTGCTGCTTTTCGGTGGGAAAGATCAAATTTGGAGATTGAAAAGATGCAATATGCATCTTCAAAGTACGACATGTATTGGTATAAAGCATTTTTACCGATCTCATATCCCATGGATTTCATCGTTTTGTACATTTTGGTTACACTGAAAACTGTGGCTGTATTTCGCAGACAGTGGGATAAAAGATGTTTTAAAGCATGTGGGTTACTTATGTTATAGCGGTCAATGATATCTCGATAGATCACTGACGCTACATAACCTTGTAGAAGAGATCGGTGTAGTTCTGGAGTTGTTCCTATTGTTTCTGGAAAGCCGCCCCATTTCAAATAGTTTTGTAGATACGATAATAGCTCGATTTTGTTTCTTGAACCTAAGGCTTTAGGAACTGTTAGTCCTTGCTTCTGAATGTATTCATGAAAGCTATAGGGGAAGATTTCTAATGTCAGATTTCTTCCTCGTAAACTAGAGGCAATTTCCTTGCTTAGCATTTTACATGAAGAACCACTAATGTAAATGTGCATTTTCTCTTGATCAAGTAAACGGCGTATGAATTTTTCCCAGCCAGCAATTTCGTGGATTTCATCAAAGAAAAAATGAATGTCTTCGCTATATAGATATTCAGGATAAAGTTCAAAATAGGCTTTCAGAATATCTTGAAAGTTTTCTTTTTGCATATTTACAAGACGTTCATCTTCAAAATTTAAGTAAAGAATTTTTGATTTGTCACATCCTTTTGCTAAAAGATCTTGCATAATTTGATACAAAGACCACGTTTTTCCGCTTCGACGCATGCCGATGACAACTAGGGCTTTGCGGACCCCGTCTGGCAAAACTGGTAAATCGATCTCTCTTCGAAATGGTTTTTGCAGCTTTTGCTGTTGAAAATCAACGATCAATTCTTTAAAAATATTTTTCATAATTATTCAGACCTTGCCGAGGTTGTTTGGTGTATTTCTTTATTGTAATAATATTTTTTCGGATTTTGTCTTTGATGTAAAGACAAAATTCGTCTTTTTGTCTTTGATTGAGAGACGAAATTCGATATTTTGTCTTTGATTGAGAGACAAAATGGATGATTTAGTCTTTCACAGAGAGGAAAAAAATGCACTTTGTTTGATTGCAGATCAATCAGGCTTTCGCTATGATCTCATGCTTTGGTGAAGCAAAAGCACAAATGTGTGTAAAAGATTAAGTGTTTACCTTAAATCGACAGGGGGTTAGGATGCGGTTAAATATAAGTAAATGTTTTCGTCGTTGTCTGCTAGGGATGACTTTGTTCACGGGTTTTATGGAAGGAGGAGAGTCTATGACTGATAAGATGTCTGATTTTTTCCCAGAGGGCTGGGTGACAGTGAAAGATGAGGCAGTTGGCATCAAAGCAGATTTTCCTCATCGTCCGATTGAGATGTCTTTTGACATCCCATTCCAAAATACCCCTCCAACAGGTCGAGTCCATCTCTATTCTGTGCCTACTCGATCCGGGGTGCTCGTGTTGAGTTCGCTCACATCTAAGGAAGGGGCTGAAGTCTGGCTTGAGAAGGAGCAGCTCCACCGTTTTTTTGATACGATATTAGTTCCTCACCTCTTCTTCAATCCGAAGATTTTTAATCAAGAACAGGCGTTTGGATATTCTCTGCATCAAGAAGATAAGCATCTGGCTTCGTTCTATTTTACATTTCAAGATCATGGGATTACAAAACGGCTGGAAGGCTTTGCCCATGCAAGAGGAGAGGCTCTATATCTCTATTTCTATTTAGGAAGTGAGAACGACTTCGACAGAGAATTGCTGAAACATTTTTCAGATTCAGTTCACACGATCGATGAATGAAATCACCTGGTGGAATATTTTCTCCAGTCGATAACGACTTACAGGGATGTTTCACCATGATTTTTTACATTCAGTCTAAATTCACTTTTTCACCTCACACTTGATCGTAAATAGGTTAACGCAGAGATGGTGAGTCGGATAGACGAAGAGGGTCTTATAGAGGTATCTCCATTTTTCCTATCCTGTTTGTCCTTTTGCCTATCCTGTGGACCCTTTTCAATTTTCTCATCATTTGTTAAGATTGAAAATATGTATAGATTTTTTTTGTTATCCGTCATATTCTGCCATAGTACATAATTTTTGAATGTAAAAAGCTGGCAATGGGATTCTTCAGGACTATGCCGGCATAACCGCTAGAATAAGAATACGTTTCTATCGTTGAACCACTTCAACGATATTCTTGTAAGCCCTCTTTGATTAAAGTAATGTTTCCTATGAATAAGATTCCTATTTCAGATGCTTCCGAGCAATCACCTTCTAGTTCAATCCCAAGTTGTAGCTCTAGCTCTAGTTCTAGTTTACAATTGACAAG
>JAGVJP010000024.1 GCA_020051075.1 Parachlamydiales bacterium | reverse complement strand
CGGCGGTCACATGGGCGGTGGCGGCGGTCACATGGGCGGTGGCGGCGGTCACATGGGTGGCGGCCATATGGGTGGTGGCGGTGGCCACATGGGTGACGGTCATTATGGTGGAGGTCATTATGGTGGTGGTCATTATGGTGGCGGTCACTATGGCGATCATTATCGAGGCTATGGAGGTGGTTATTACCCTGGGTGGTATGGAGGTGGTTTGTATGGAGGTGGTTTGTATATAGATTCTAATGTCGGAGGTGGTGGTTATTACAATAACGACTATCCTGATTATTATGATCCATATAATCAATACTACTATAACTCCTATGGCTATTGATTAGCCGACATCCTTGTCCTCTATGAGAGGGGGATGTCTTGACAAAATGCGAGTTTTCCGCGGGAAAACTCGCATGAAATCGAATTTTTTATTGTTCCTGTCTCTGATGATTCAATCGTGCGTTGATATGATGCGCGATATCCAGAGAGGCTTCTGCGATAACATTTCCTGCTGCAATTCCTCCTAACAATGGAAGAATGCGCAAAACCCAAGAGATATCTTCAGAAAGGGATGTCAATGCGATGGCGTCGACTGCTCCTATGATTCCAGCCGTAAGCCTTGCTGGAGTAGCAAAATGGGGTCCGTAGGTTGGATTATTGAGGAAAGGGTTTTTTTCATCTTTTAAATATTCTCCCGCTTTTTTCTTCAAGAATTCATGTGTGATGACTCGGAGAATTACAGTAATGACAAGCGAGGAGAAAAATAGCCCTGGAGATAAAATAGCTGTTGTCAAACTGCAGGCTACGAAAAACAATTCAGCTTTATAGGTCATTGCGAAATCCATGATTTGATTTGCCATAGACGCAATTGCTGTTCTTGCACTTTCAGCAAAAACTCTTGGCTGAGCAATGACTGCTTGAGAGAATGCGGAAAGATGACCAGCAAATTGAGTATATCGTACCCTTATCTGATTTCCCGCTCCACCAACATACGCTCTTGTTTGTATTGAGAGCTGTCCCACTCTGAGTTGAACATTCTGTGCTGTTGAACGTGACTCTGCGACTGCTCGTTGTAAACAGATTCTCATTGTTGTGCAGCCATGACTCATTTTTCCTTGAACACTGGTTAGAAATTGAGTAAATTGTTCGCAACTAACTGGAAAGTGAATTGAACTAAACATTATTATTACCTCATGTATTATATTATAAATAAAAATAAATTGTACCAAATATTAAATATAATGTCAATTATTTATAATATAATTAAAAATATAATTTGCGTGATTAGTGAAACTAAAGTCCATAGTGTCCATAGTGTCCATTGTCCATATCCCTCTTTAATTTCGCCCAGTTACATGAATTATTCTCTTGAAGTTTTGATGCCATGTCCATAAAATGCAAATGGATCAAATTATCGTTCAGAGGGAAGGCATCTCTAGTGAATATGCAAAAAAAAATAAAACTACTTATTATTGGATCAGGACCAGCGGGATACACAGCCGCGATTTATGCTGCGCGTGCTAATTTAAATCCTGTCTTATTTGAAGGGTTCTATTCCGGCGCAGCTGGAGGACAGCTCATGACAACAACCGAGGTTGAGAATTACCCAGGTTTTCCTGATGGAATTACAGGCCCTGATCTCGTCGACCGCTTTAAACAGCAGTCTATTCGATTCGGGACCGAGGTTATTTCAGAAGATATCGAGCAAGTTGACCTCAAACAACACCCCTTCATTGCCAAGGGAAGAAAGGTCACTTATGAAACGGATGCTATCATTATCGCAACGGGGGCAACAGCAAAACGATTAGATATTCCTGGTGCTCGCGATGGAGAATTTTGGCAAAAAGGGGTGACTGCTTGTGCTGTCTGCGATGGAGCTGCCCCAATTTTTCGCAATCGTCCTCTTTTTGTTGTTGGAGGCGGGGACACCGCAATCGAAGAGGCCCTTTTTCTAACTAAATTTGGAAGCCGCGTTTATATTGTTCATCGAAGAGACCAGCTCAGAGCCTCTAAAATTATGCAAGATCGGGTCATCAACCACCCAAAAATTGAAATTTTGTGGGATTCTGTCGTTTCAGCTATTGAAGGAGATACCGTCGTTCGGCAAGTCGTCATTGAAAATGTTAAAACAAAAGAACAGAAATCTTTCGAAGCGGGTGGCCTGTTTTTTGCCATTGGACATACACCCAATACCTCATTTTTAGAAAACCAGATCGAACTTTACCCAACGGGATATATTAAAGTTTTTCAAGGAACAGCCACAAGTGTAGAAGGGGTTTTTGCTGCAGGAGATGTGCAGGATCATCAATATCGACAGGCCATCACCGCAGCAGGAAGCGGCTGCATGGCGGCTCTGGAAGCTGAAAAGTGGTTAGCAGAGAAAGGATTTACACTTTGAAAACCGTCCTATTTCTTCTGTGCCTCCTTAAAAGCATGACCTCTTTAGCCACTCAGTATGAGCCTTGGGTTGGAACATTCCTAGAGTTTGAGTGGCGAAATTCTCTTCTCTATCAACATTACTCTTCCCTTAACTCAAAAGGTCGATCATTGAGATCCACAGCAGACGATCTTTTTCTCGATGCAAGCCTTTCTAATACCCTTCTGCCAAACGCCTCCTTGGAATTAGAGCTAATAGCAGCAAATACCTCTTATCAAAGAGGGGATATAGACTCGTTCAATGTCACTGGACGCTATGTATGGTTGGACGATGTCGTTGGCGATTCTCTCTCTTTAACCACAGGGGTTCACCTAGTTCAAGCTTTTCACCATAGCGTAAACGATATCAGTTCCTTCCATCATGGGAAAGCAGAAGGGGAGATATTTATTTCGGTTGGGAAAGAAATGTCTCAAGAGACCTTCTGGACTTCAAGGTGGTGGGTGATGGGGGCTCTTGGGTCAGCAGATGTCGGTTCTACTTGGCTGAGGGGTAACTTTGTCTATGAGAAACGATGGGGTCATGAACATATTTTTCGGGGATTTTGCAATCTCCTGTGGGGGATGGGAACGAAAAGGTTAAATCCTCGGGACTTTAGAGGCTATGGCTCCGTCGGGCATGAATCTGTCGATCTTGGTATTCGTTATATCTACGAACTCCCATTTATCGGCAGCTTAAACTTAGAGTATTCTTATCGAGTCTACGCTCGAAATTATCCTGCTCATGCATCGATTGTGATGGGGCAGCTCTTTTGCACCTTCGGCTTGTAACAGGATAAGCAAAAAGGACAAAACAGGATAGGCAAGATCGCTTCGCGGCAAGATAGGCAGGATAAACAATAAAACAGGATAGGCAGGATCGCTTCGCGGCAGGATAGGCAAGATAAAGAAACAAAATCGGTAGGATAGGAAAGATATTAGAAGTATGAATTAAGATTCATCAGGCTCTCTTTATAATGAAAAAGAGAATAGCCTATTATCTTCTAATTCCTTCTTAACCTACCTATTCTACCTATCCTGTTTTTTTATCCTGCCTATCTTGCAGCGAAGCGATCCTGCCTATCCTGTGATATTGTTGTGGCTAGTTGCGATCCCTTTTACTTATCCTGTTTATCATTGTGTCCAGATGGCGATTGCTGTTGCATAATCATCGCAATGGCTAATCGAAATTTTGATGGAGGGGTTGTTAAACATCGACGATAATGCAGAAGAACAAATCACATAAGGCTGGCCGCTGGGGGCGTTTTGTATTTCAATATCCAGCCACGTGATTCCTCGGGTGAAACCAATTCCCAATGACTTGACAACAGCTTCTTTTCCAGCAAAACGGCCCGCATAGTGTTTTACAGGATCTTTGTACCGCAAACAATATTCTTGTTCAAAAGGGGTGAATAGACGGTTTAGGAAGCGATCTCCATAGAGGTCGATTGCTCTCCGTATGCGATCGATCCCAATAATATCATTTCCTAAACCTAATATCATGCTTTACAGGGCAAAGTAGCTTTTTGGAGAGTCCACATTTGGTGCGAGAGGCAAGTCTTCCTCATCGGATAGCAGGCCTGTTTCGTCGGCAGCATTGCAAAATATCATTCGTCCTGATGAGGTGTGTTTGACTGAGAGAACATGAGCTTTTATTGTTTCTCCGATAAATTCAGCCCCGCCATTGACAACGACCATCGTGCCATCTTCAAGGTAACCAACACCTTGACGAGCTTCCTTTCCGTAGCGCTGAATTTTTATTGATATCGATTCCCCTGCTTGGGTGATCGGCTTGAGTGCATTTGACAGCATATGAATATTGATGATCCTGATCCCTTCAATCGAAGATTGCTGAATCCGGTTAATATCTGATGTGATGATGTGTGTATCTAAAAAACGGGCTAAATGGATAAGCTTGGACATTGAATCTTTAATTTCTGGAAAATCAGTTTCAGTGTAACGGAGATCTAAAGTTGTCAAACATTCGAGTTTTTTAATGACTTCTAAACTTCGCTTTGCCCGCAGCTTCGTTTGCTCATCAACCGATTCAGCTTGGATATACAACTCCTTTAAAGCGAACCGTGGAATAATGAGGTGTTGGTCTAGAAGGCCTGTTGTTGCCAGATCAATGATCCGTGAATCTGTTACGATTGAGAGATCGACTAAGATATCTTTTTTCTTTCGGTTGTTTTGTTTAAATTCAACGAAAGGAATGCAAAAATGAATCTCTTCTGAAGCCCGAAGTGTTAAAAGCATTCCCAGGTATGATGTGATGAGGTAGGTGATGAAGTGGATGGGCATCTTAAGATTTTGCGAAAGTCCTTCGACGAGGACTCCATTAAGGAGAAACAAGATCGACTTTCCTAAGAGGAAGCCAAAGAATAGGCCTAAAATTGCAATATTGAATTCTCTTAAATTGAACTTCTTCAAGGTTGAACCAAAGCCAATGAGCAGAGCCGCGAAAATTGCTCCTCCTAAGAGACCAAGGGCAAAGTTAATCAAATTGAGCCCTCCTTCAAAATAGCTGATCGAAAAGCTGATCGAGAAAAGAATGGTGATAATAGTGAATATCGTTTGGATGAAAGAGATAGATGATTTCATTTTTGCATCTTTTGTTAAGATTTTACATTAATTTGCCACAAATTACACAGATAGGATGATCTTTGAGAAGTCATTGAAGCATACCTACCACGATAAAATTTAGCTAATCTTAACAAAGTCTTTATTTATTGTAAATTTTTTTCATTAAATTTTAGCCGATTTCGTAGAAAATTCTCTCACATCAATATTGAGCTTCGGGTATACTCATGGGAGCTCAAGGGCTTACCAACAACCAAAGGATTTTCTAATGTTTAAAGTTAACCATCAAATCATGATTCTCATCTCCGGATTGGTCTGGCTTGCTATAGGCTGTTTTCTTCTTCCGCTTGGCTTAAATTTTATTGTAGAATCGCTTCTAGAAGACAACGCCTCTGCTCATGCTCATCCATTGTTGTCCTTTTTTTCTTCATACGTAGGGGGAATGGAGCAGGCTGCATTGATTTTAGTCGCAGTGTCCTTGTCGGTAGGATTCCTCAAGGGGCGTTATGTCTTTGCAAAATCAGTGTCGCGAAGCGTTAACAGAATTTTATCTTTACCAAATCCTGCGCCGATCACCCAAATTTATGCCTGGCATTATTACATTCTGCTTGGGTCGATGGTGTTCATTGGAATCCTTGTCCGCTATTTGTCTAATGACATCAGAGGTGTTGTTGATGTGACGATAGGGGCTGCTCTTATCAATGGTGCAGCACTTTATTTTAGAGAAGTGTGGAAGATGGTCATTGTCTCACGAAGCCTCAATAAATCGTAAGGGATGTCCTACGTTCACTTGTGGTAAGGCGACCCTCTATTGATTTCGATGGCCCGATACACTTGTTCGATCAAGACGAGCCGGGTCAGTTGGTGTGTGAAGGTGAGTTTGGAGAGGCTGATCAGGGGATAGCTGTTTTTTATCTCTTTGGGAAGCCCTTCGGCCCCTCCGATGACGATCGCGAGACGGGCTCCAAACTTCTCCCATTGATGATAAAGATATGCTGAGAATTCTTCACTTGTTTGCAGCATGCCTTGAGGGTCTAGAGCAATGAGTCGGGGTTCTTTTTCACACCATTCAGAGAGTTGTTCAGAGTCTTTAGCCCAACAGATCTCTATTTGAAGATAGGGCTGGAGCCTTTTTTTATATTCTTGGAAGGCTTCTTCAAGCCACTTCTCCTTCGTTTTGCCAACTGAGAGAATTTTTAACTTCAACATGAATTCTAACTAAATATGATGTTTAAGGGCTTGCTGCATACGCCTTTTCTCATCTTTTTCTTTGATGTCCGCCCGCTTATCAATCGTTTTTTTTCCTTTTGCAATGGCGATCCGAACTTTCACATGATTTTTCTTTAGATAAAGTGCCAACGGGATGATGGTCAACCCTTTTTCTTGGATAGAGACTTTCAACCTGCTGATTTCTCTTTTTTGAAGCAGCAGTTTTCGGTCCCGCCTCTCCTCATGGTTATGGATATTGCCAAAGCGATAAGGGGCAATGCTGCAGCCGACAAGCCATACCTCATTGCGCAACACCTTCACATAAGATTCTTGCAAGGAAGCACCGTTATTTCGAATGGATTTTATCTCCGTCCCCTGCAAAACGATTCCTGCTTCAAAGGTTTCGAGGATTTCGTAGTCGTGAGTTGCTCGACGGTTCGATACTAAGTCTGAAGATGGTTTGTCCATAGTCGTTTATAGGAGGTTTGTTGTAGGCTGTAGAGAAGCTAGTCTAAGAGTAGCAGATTGATGCATTCCTTTCAATAAAACTTGACAAAATGTGAAGAGCCTTTTAGTATTGATCCTATCAATTCGTTGTATTTTGTTTTTTTGAGCCCAGGTGGTGGAATTGGTAGACACGCCAGACTTAGGATCTGGTGCCGCAAGGTGTGTAGGTTCGAGTCCTATCCGGGGCATAGCATTGGACGCTTTCTATAAAGAAAGCGTCCTTTTTTTTGTCTCTCTTTTTCGTCCCTCCCTTCTTTGCGTCTTCGTGCCTTTGCGTCTTTGCGTTTAATAGAAGCTAGGAACAATCTGCACGTACAGGCTTTGTAGTGTATTTAAGGCGAGACGTGAATAGTGATTTTTTTAAGATAGCGGAGCACGAATGGATAATCAGATTTTGACAGGAGTCTATGCCGCAGCGTTAACACCGATGCGGGACGATCTCAGCTGTAACTGTGAAGAGCTTGTCAACCATTGCAATGATTTAATGAAACGGGGGTGCAGGGGGATTGTCCTCTTTGGAACGACTGGTGAGGGAACATCATTTTCTGTTGAAGAACGGGAAAGTGTGATTAAAACCGTGATTCAGTCGGGAGTGGACTCTCGTCGATTAATCATTGGGATAAGTTGTTCCGCAATTGCTGATACTGTGAAATTAGCCTCTACAGCTATTTTTCAAAGGTGCTCTGCCGTTCTCGTTGCTCCGCCGTTCTTTTATAAACATGTCGATGATGCTGGCGTCGTCGCCTTTTACAGAGAGGTGATTCGAAGAGTTAATTCTTCAGATTTGAAAGTCATTCTCTACCACATCCCTCAATATAGCGGCGTTCCGCTCAACTTAAACATCATCAAAACACTGAGGGAAGAATTTCCAACTTGTGTGGTTGGGATCAAAGAAAGCGAGGGGAATATTTCTTTAACGAAAGATATTTTATCGACTTTTCCTGGGTTTAAAGTCTTTGTAGGCAATGAACTCCACATTTCGGAAGCTGTGCAATTGGGTGCTGTGGGAGGGATCTCGGGGGTTGCCAACGCCTTTCCTGAACTCATCTCTTCTCTGTATGAGTATGGACTGGATCAACACAAACCGGACCTTAATGAGGTTGCACAGAGGGTGATCAAGACGCTGACCCTCTTTCCTCTATTCCCAGCAATAAAGAGAACTGTCGTAGCGCAAAAAGGGGCCGCTTGGCATGTCTTGCGGCCTCCTCTGATGCCATTAGACGAAAAACAAAGCCAAGCTTTGCTTGAAGCACTAGATGCCAACAGCAAAGGTTAGGACATACTTGTACGGCCTTACCATTACCCATTTTTTCAGCGCGAAGCGTTTGGAGTGCGGAAGTCCTCTTCCGCTTTATCGACGAACAGTATTGGTAAGAGCTTGTGGATAAATTATAGTTAGTTTTAAGCGATAGCACGAGATGTGGGTAAGCTTGAGGGAAGGAAGGAGATACTGAGCGCTGCGCGAAGCGATATAGAAATTCAAAAAACACGAATGTCCCAAAAATTGATCTAGAATAAAGCGAAAGAGGACTTTCGCACTCCAAACGCTTCGCGCTGAAAAAATGGGTAATGGTAAGGCCTGACTGCCTGGGAATACTCAAACCCAAATGATGAGCCCTGAAAGGGCGGCACTTAAGAATCAGCGCTCATTTTTCTAATTAGGTCGTCAAGACGTGATTGATAATCCACTTCAGGGTTCTCTGAGAGGATTTTTTCTGCCTCATCATCGGTCATCACTTTCTTGTCTTCGTTCATATAAGCGAAGAACTCAATAGTTCCTAAGGCTGGATTAAAGCTTGTTTTCTGTACATCTGCTCGGCTGTACCGCAACCCAGTAAATCCGATGCTTGTTGATCCTAATGCAACAGCGACGGCTTCTAAAGACTCTTTGTCATTATCGATCATGACGATTTTAGAACGAGAGTAGTGGTTGTCTTCAAGAAATTTGAGTAGGGAGGGAATAACAGGTTTTTGATTAGTGAATATCATTCCATAAGCAAAAGTGTAGAGTTCACTGTCTTTATTGGTCGGATCAGAATATTCGACCGTTTTTTCTAGATCTATTCCAATGCTCTTCAGGTGATTGCTTGTGATTAAACCAAAATTATCAGCATAAGGCGTCGTGACTCGTTTTCTGGTGATCCCGAAGACGGGAATTTTTCTTTCCTGCAGATCGGCGATCAGTTGAGGAGTGATTTCTTCGACTGGTTTTTTGGGGATATTTTCAACGATTTCATTTTTTATTCTGTTTATGAGGTTTTCACCGACCGCCGCATCGGGGATGATGGCTTTGACTCGTTCGGCAAAATATTCTCTCCATTGATGATCCGATAATGTTGTCGAGGGGGCGTACAATGTTCCTGTTATATTGAAAAGGACCATGGAGCGATCGTCAATGTAATTCTTGACACTAGAAATTTCATTTGTCTCGATAATATTTCCTTGGACAACTGAACTTGAAACTAAACTAATCATAAGTATAAATAACTTTAAAATTTTTTGTTTTAACATAATAAACCTGCAAATAATTCTTGAATCATATAATAACAGATAGCGAAAAAAATCGCAATACAAACATAACCACAGCCCATCCTGCCGCTTGCGATCCTGCCCATCCTGTTCTGTCCTTTTGCTTATCTTGTTCTGTCCTTTTGCCAATCCTGTTTGTGGTCCCTTGTCCCTTTCCTTCCAAGCCTTTACAGAACATCCTTTGCATCGTTGTATTTGAGCCAATTTCCTGAAAGATATCTCCACAAGTACAACAGGAAAGTCAGCATGGTGACAGCGACAACAATAGACCAAGCGACATCTGCACCCCCTTTTTTCCAACCAATAAACCAAATTGTCGGGGGGAGATATGCGATCCAGTTGACGAGAGCGCTCACCCAAAAGACAAAGCGCGTATCTTTGGCTGCAGTTAAGAATCCGATGAGAATCCATCCCAACCCATCGACTAAGAAGAACAGGCTGACAGCAATTAACGCTCTTTTAAACGTAGACATTAACTCCGGGGTCATCTGAAGTGTAGCTCCTTCTTCTGCACTGAAGAGAGAGAAGATTTGTTCTGGGAAGCTGTAGACAATCAGGAAGATCAGGAAGAAGTATCCAAAATGAATTGTGAAGCCCGAACGCAAGACTTTAGGAATAGGGGACCGTTGATTGGCTCCGAGCAAGTTCGATACGATGGCGCTGGCTCCCTTACATTGAGCATCGACGATAAAAGAGGCTAAGATGTAGATGCTTTGCGCGATTGCAACTAAGACCATCTGTTCTTGACCGACTGAGACGATGATTCTGAAGAAGAGGAAATGGGCAATCACCTCCATGCTCCGTCCAAGCCCGGAAGGCAATCCGATGCGAAGTCCTTCGCCAAGGAAAGAGCGGTTTAGCTTGAGCGATGACGTTCCGTGTGTTTCTCGGTGGCGCTTCTTCCAAAAAATCGACAGCAGAAAAAGGATTTGGACGATCTGTGATATCCCCGTTGCTGCCGCAGCGCCAACGACGCCTAAGGCAGGCATAGGGCCTCCGCCAAAGATCATCCAATAGTCAAGGACGATATTGACGATATTCCCCAAAACTGCAGCGTAAGTGACGATTTTGACATTTCCAATGCCGATGAAAAAGCCATATAAGCTGATGGTGATGCACTGAAAAGTCCCGAACAGCATGAGTGTGCGAAAATAGTTCGTTTCATTGGCCTCATTGCCAGTCCCGATGAAAAGGAAGGGGGGAGCAACCAACGCAAGGAGAAGAAAGATAGGGAGCAATGTGGAGGACAGCCAGACCATCTGCCAAGAAGCGTTGCCAGTCTCTTTTTGCCGTTCTTCGCCATTGAGTCTTCCGACGAGGACTTCTGTGATCTCAACGACAGCCATTGGAGTGATCAGAAACATGAAATAAGCCATCCCACCGGTGACAGCGGCATTAAGGGCTAGAGGGTCCCACCGGGCGAGGAATAGCCGATCGACAAACATCATGAAGGTCGAGGAGAGGAGGCCAACCATGAGCGGCCATGTCATAGTCCAGTATTCCCGTTTTGAACCGCATGGGTGTGGGGTGAGCTGATAGGTGTTTTGCATGGATGCGTCCACAAATAGAGCGTGAGATCCTCTGATATTGCTGATCTCTCAGAAAAATAGCAAGTAAAACAGACTTGCTTTCGCATCAGGCTAAGACCTTTCGTGCCCCTGCCCGTATCCTATTACCCATAACTATGAGCCGCCCTCTCAGGGGTCATCATTTGGGGTTGAATATTCCCAGGCGGTCAGGCCTGGGGAAATGCGAGCGATCGCGTGTTGGAACATAGCATCTAGGAAGAGGTGATACTGCTCCTTAGAAGTTCCTGTCGCTGCCTCGCAATCGCCTAGTTGAGAGAGAGGTCTTCAGGGATCATCGACAGAGTCGCGTATTTGCCGCCCATTTCCCTGAGCAATGTCTGCCATAGTTTATCGTGGGGAGTCTCAAAGATATGTTCCTTCGTTGCAGGGTGGAGATACCAGTGACCGTCAAGGAATTCCCTTTCCAGCTGGCCTGTTCCCCAGCCTGCATAGCCAAAACATAAATGGATATGAGGACCATTCGTATCAAGAATGGATTCTTGAAGAAACTGGAGATCTCCGCCTAGATAGACGTCATCGCATATTTTCAACGTCTGCTGCTCAATCCTATCAGAAGTGTGGAGGAGCATCATTTGATTCGTTTGAACAGGACCGCCAGCACGGATGCCAATATTAGGGTTAGCCATTTGGCTGATGTTGATGATATCATCAGGGAGCTCAAGCTCGAGCGGGCGGTTGATCAGCAATCCAAAAGAGCCGCTTGGATTGTGCTCGCACACTAAAATCACTCCGCGAAAGAAAAAGCCGATCTCGATGTCTGGCGTAGCGATTAAAAACGTCCCTTTCTGGATTTCTGAATAAGGTACCTGTTCCATAGACACTCTCCTCGGCGGTTTTGCCTAATTTCCTTCAGCTTGTTCGACGACCTGCTCGTTATACATCTTCATCGATTCTTCCATGTGTTCAATCCCTTTCAGCAGTTCTGAGAATCGCTGTGTAAAGCAGGGATGATACATTAAAGGCTCAGCGCAATAATCTGATTCATTTAATATCATCGTCACCTGAGAAAGAGAAGAAGAAATTTGGTTCATCTCGTTCTCAAAATAAGAGGCGAAAGCTTCGGGCGAGGCTAGTCTTTTCAAGAGATTCATCCGTTGTGCTTGGAGCCGTTGCCAACGTTTGTCCAACTGGAATAGAATCCCATAGGTGTTGATGTTATTCATCGTCGTTTCGCCTTTATGCAAGAGCGATTTCAACCTAAGGAAGAGCTCCTCGTTCATGACGATTTTACCCACGGTCCCTCTTCCCTGACGGATATGGCCGACAATTTGGTTTGCCTTCGCCGCTGTTGCATAGACCTCATGTAAAGTGCTGTCGACAGTATTCCAGCTCGCGTTTGCCCTCTCAGAAAGGTGGTATAGATTTTCGACTGTTTTATCCACAGTTTTCCAAGTGCGGTTGACTTCATCAGTCAACGTGACGATGTTATCTAGGATCCGATTCAGCTTTTTTGGCTGGTTCAGAGTGTCTGTGATCCCTTCAATGTTTGTGATTGAGCTGGAAATTTTCTCTACAATTTTTTCTTTTTGAACATCTTGAAGGAGAGTATGAACGTCATCTAAAACGAGTTCGAATTTCTTTGAGAGTTCTCCAAAATGCTTTAACGTCTCCTCGACAGATCCTGTCTGGGCGGCATATACCACTTGGTTTTCGATCTTTTCGAGTTTTTCCCCAACTTTTTGCGGTAGGGGAGTGATCTCGATATTTCTTTCGCCTAATAACCCCGAGGTGCGAAGGACAATTTCATCAGAGTTGAAGACATCGACGCTTGAGTCTACTTTCAAAGTCAGTTCATAAACATAGACTTCCCCATTTTTTTCTGAGCGATCCCGATGAGCTTCCGGGATTTCTTTGATCGACACCACTTCTCCGACAGGACGTCCTGCGTAGGTGACTCGAGTGCCGACGTTGACTTTGTCAATATCTGCAAAGCGGACAATCAGTGTTTTCGCACTATCTCCAACACTGGGATGGAGAAACAGCAGCATAAAAACAATGAGTCCGATGGCTGCTAGAACGAAGATGCCGATGAGGATATTTTTTATGTAGTTGGACATGATTAATCACCATTGATTCAGGCGGATATTAAACGCGCGTTGTTATAAAAATCTCTTAGTATGGGGTCGTCAATTTTAAAGAATTCATCTTTAGGAGCCACTTGTCTGATTTTTCCCTCATCATGAAATGCGAGGCGGTCTCCCACTTCCATTGCAGACCGTATATCATGAGTGACAACAATGCTAGTCGCATTTAATTCCTCTTTGGTCTTGTTGATGAGATCGTTGATTTGCATGGCGGTGATAGGATCCAGCCCTGTCGTCGGCTCATCGTAGAGGATAATTTGTGGACGGTAAACGATCAGGCGGGCCAAAGCGGCTCTTTTGCGCATCCCCCCAGATAATTCTGAGGGAAGTTTCTCCTGTATTCCTTCCAACCCAACCATTTGAAGGGCGACATGAACTCTTTCTTGAATTTCCTCTTCGGAAAGATCTGATTTATGCTGTCTCAAGTAAAAAGCAGTATTATCCCCAACATTCATCGAATCGAAGAGCGCAGCACCCTGGAAGAGCATCCCCATCGGCTTCAGTCCAGGACGTATCGCATGCTCTTTAAGGTCGGTGACACGTTCTCCATCGACTTCAATATACCCTTGATCGGGCATCTCTAAGCCGATAATCTGTTTGAGGAGTACGCTCTTTCCCACACCTGATCGGCCAAGGATGACGAGGGTTTCATTGTCCAAGATATCGAGAGAGAGGTCTTTAAGAACCTCAAGATTACCGTACTTTTTCCAGACTTTATGTACTCGAATCATAATTAAAACCAGTTTGCTATGATGTCTTGGATATATTCATAAGAGGAATTCAATCCTAATGTGAGGAAGAAGTTAGAGATCAGGATAACAGAATAGCAAATCACCACGCTGTTGGTTGTTGAACGTCCGACTCCTGCTGCTCCACCCTGTGTTGTCATCCCCTTATAGCACGAAATTGTGACAATGATCATTCCAAAAACAAAAGATTTCGCCATCCCACTGAAAAAATCAAACAGTTTGATATGCTCAGGGAGAGGATCGAGAAAGGCATTAGGAGCCATACAATAGACATCCGTTGCGACCATATACCCGCCAAGAACCCCCATGATCGAACTGAATATTGCCAACAGCGGCATCATAAAGGTTCCTGCGATAAAGCGGGGAGCGACTAAGTAGCGAAGAGGGTTGACGGACATGGACCGCATGGCATCAATTTGTTCGGTGACGCGCATAGTTCCTAATTCAGCGCACATGGATGCCCCAACGCGCCCGGTGATCATAAAAGCGGTGAGGACAGGCCCAAGCTCGACAAGCATCGCCTTAGCGACCATCAGCCCTGTGGCCCCTGCTAAGCCGTAATTTGACAGTTGAAAAAAGGACTGGGCGGCAAGAACCATCCCTGTCGAAAATCCTGTGATGGCGACGACTGGGAGGGAGAGGACGCCGATCTCGTATAGCTGGTCTCTGATGAGCTGCCATGCTGGAGGATGTCTCAAAGAGACCCAGACGACCCCTATAATCAACAGGAAGTAATCTCCAACGGCCGAAAGTAGTTGCATGAATCTAGAAACCATTATGCACTTCAAAAAGTAATTATTAGATTATTGCGGATATTAGGGGATGGTGTAATTAGAGTCAAGAGAGGTTCCGATCGTTTTTCTGATAGGGCGCCCAATCTATCGCATTCAATTCAACAGGTCCAGCCTATTCGTCATTGCATTAGGATAGAACTGTCATTAAAAATTCGACGCTATCACTTTGGCTTTCAGTTGCAGCAAGATGTAGCGGAGTATTTCCGTGATCATCTGGAATATCTGTGGATGCACCAGCGGCAACCAGGATTCTTAAGATCTCAACATTTCCCCTTTCGGATGCGAGACATAAGGGTGTCCTTCCATCTTTGCTTTTTGCATTAAGGAAATTGGGATCAGCTTCGGTTGCAGTGATTAAGAATTTGACGATGTTAATCCTATTATAGGTTGCAGCAAGGTGAAGCGGTGTATATCCCTTATCATCTCGAATATCAATCGATGCACCAGCGGCAACCAGGATTTTTAAGATCTCAACATTTTCCCTTTGGGATGCTAAATGTAGGGCTGTCTTTCCATTTCTAATCTTTGCATTAAGGAAATTGGGATCAGCTTCGGTTGCGGTGATTAAGAATTCGACGATGTTTTTATACCACACAGCATGGTTTAACGGTGTATATCCCTTATCGTCTCGAATATCAATGGATGCACCAGCGGTAACCAGCATTTTTACGATCTCAAAATTTCCATTTTCCGATGCGAGAGATAAGGGTGTCCTTCCATCTTTGCTTTTTGCATTAAGCAAATTGGGATGAGCTTGGGTTGCGGTGATTAAGAATTCGACGATGTTAATCCTATTCCGGAATGCAGCAATTTGTAATGCTGTGTGTCCATATTTGTTTGAAACATTGATAGAAGATGGATCAGCGCGAAATAGGATTTTCACGACTTCCAAATGCCCCTTATGGCATGCATAATGTAGCGGTCTTTGTCCGGAATTATCTGAAAAATCGATGGAAGCACCGGCGCTAACGAGCATTTTCACAATCTCCGAATGCCCACATTCCGATGCGTAATGTAAGGCTGTCATTTTAGATAATTCTGTATTTTGATCAATCTTCGTTTTGATATTCTCATTAAAGGAATGTAAATCAAATCCCTTCAAGTCGTCCGGCGGAGTAAGGATTAATCGAACAATTTCTGTTTTCCCATTTAGCGACGCTTTTTGCAATAAATTCATCTCTCGAACGGAACCAATTTTAAAAGGGTCGAATCCTGATTTTAATAATACAGAGAATTTAAGCACCATCTCTTCATCGATTGGAATGTTACTTTCAACGATTTTCCAAATTTCATCTTCCGCCATTTCTGATACAACGGTTGGATGGATTGGGCTCGAAGAGGAAGAACTAATGGAAGAGAGGCTAAAGGGAAACATATGATTGTCCTGTTTTATTTATATATTTTTCACGATTTTAACAATGTTTATTTTTATTTCAACAAAAATTTTAGGAATAGATCCAAACTACCCTCCCAAGATCCATTGAATCTAGCCAGGAAAAAGGGTCCAGCCTATTCGTCATTGCATTAGGATAGAACTGCCATTAAAAATTCGACAATATCAATTCGGCTTTTAGTTGCAGCAAAATGTAGTGGAGTATTTCCCTGATCATCTGGACTATGGGGGGATGCACCAGCGGCAACCAGCATTTTTACGATCTCGAAATTTCCCTGCTCGGATGCCAGAGATAAGGGTGTCATTCCCTCTTGATTCTTTGTATTAAGGAAGTCGGGATTAGCTTCGGTTGCGGTGACTAAGAATTCGACGAGGTTAATCCTATTATAGTATGCAGCAAGATGTAGCGGTGTATATCCCTGATTGTCTGGAATATCGGTGGATGCACCAGCGGCAACCAGCATTTTTACGATTTCCAAATTTCCCTCTTCGGATGCGAGAGATAAGGGTGTCATTCCGTCTTGATTCTTTGTATTAAGGAAGTCGGGATTAGCTTGGGATGTGGTTGTTAAGAATTCGACGATGTTAATCGTATTAAAGTATGCAGCAAGATGTAGTGGTGTATATCCCTCATTGTCTGGAATATCGATGGATAGACCAGCGGTATGCAACATTTTTACGATCTCCAAATTTCCCTGTTGGGATGCGACATGTAAGGCTGTCATTCCGACTTGATTCTTTGTATTAAGGAAGTCGGGATTAGCTTGGGATGGGGTAGTTAAGAATTCGACGATGTTAATCCTATTATCGTATGCAGCACAATGTAGGATTGTATATCCCCGATTGTCTGGAATATCGATCGATGCACCAGCGGCAACCAGCATTTTTACGATCTCCAAATTTCCCTCTTCGGATGCGACATGTAAGGCTGTGCCTCCCCCTATATTTTTTGCATTAAGGAAGTTGGAATTAAGCTGGGGTGAGTTGGTTAAAACTTTGATTATTTCAATCCGATTAAACTTTGCAGCAAAATGTAGGGGTGTAAGACCTTGGTTCTCTGAAATATCGATCGCTGCTCCGGCATTAACCAGCATTTCTACGATTTGCAAATTTCCATGTTCGGATGCGACATGTAAGGCTGTGCCTCCCCCTATAATTTTTGCATTAAGGAAATTGGGATGAGCTTGTGTTGCGTTGATTAAGAATTCGACGAGGTTAATCCAATTGTAGGCTGCAGCAATATGTAATGCATTATGTCCATCGTTATTTGAAACATTGATAGACGATGGATCAGCGCTAAATAGGATTTTCACGACTTCCAAATGCCCCTTATGGCATGCATATTGTAGCGGTCTTTGTCCGGTATTATCTGAAACATCGATCGAAGCACCGGCGCTAACGAGCATTTTCACAATCTCCGAATGCCCATATTGCGATGCGTAATGTAAGGCTGTCAATTTAGAAGATTCTGTATTTTGATCAATCTTGGTTTTGATATTATCAATAAAGGAATGCAAATCGAATCCCTTCAAGTCGTCCGGCGGGTTAAGGATTAATCGAACAATTTCTATTTTCCCTTTTAGCGACGCTTTTTGCAATAAATTCATCTCTCGAGCAGAATCAATTTTAAAAGGATCGAATCCTGATTTTAATAATGCAGAGAATTTAAGTATCATCTGTTCATCGATTGGATTTTCACTTTCAACGATTTCCCAAATTTCATCTTCTGTCATTGCTGATACAACGGTTGGATCGATTGGACTCGAAGAAGAAGAACTAATGGAGGAGAGGCTAGAAGGAAACATATGATTGTCCTGTTATTTCTTTATAATTGTTATTTATTATGACGTAACTAGTTTTTTATTTCCATAAAAAAATCGATGAATTGATGTTCCTGCTTGCGATTTATTTTTCATAAAATTGACGTTCGAAAGTAGTTGCATGAATATGACTTCAAAAAGTAATTATTACTCACCTTACGTACCGGAAGTGACATTTCGGCTGAGCCAAAGCCCCGGGGTTGCGATTCCGTCGACGCCCTTATATTTGCTTCAATATTAGGGCGCCGACGGAATCGCAACCGCGGGAGCTTTGGCTTCAGCCCAAATCCCGCTTCCGGTGCGTAAGGTGAGTTATTAGATTATTGCAGATATGAGACGATGGTGTAATTAGACTCAAGAGCGGTTCCCCTTTTATGGGCCATATGAGAAGAGGGTAAATCGTTGATCGTTCGACCTTCATCCCCCTTTCGCAACTGCCCTAGCATTGACACAATTCCGCTCGGCTTCTTCGTCCAATATTCTCTTATGTCTTGCTAGTCGTTATCAAGAGCGGGATTATAGGTGCGGAAGAACAGAGAAGGAGCTTGCAGGACTTGTCCCATGTTGCCTTTGTCTTTGAAAGCCTTCTCAATCCTCTTTGCGTTAAAAATGGGTTTACGCTCTTTGCTGGAGGTGGGTCCCATTCTCGATGATGACCTTAACCAACGTGATGATCGTTAAAATCGCAACAGTCCCCCTAAGATCGATGATATGGTTCCATTTGACTCCTGGATAGATGAATCGATGAGAGAGGATTGCGAAGGAATAGGCCATAGGGATGGAGAGATATTTCAAAAAATCATTTTCAATGAAATTTTGAATGAGTGCCGAAGCAAAAGAGGTGATTGCCGTGATGACGACCACCGACTGGGGGGAAAGGAGGTGATGGGCGAGGTGTCCACTGATCTGCGTAGTCATGAGAGTTGTTGTAAAAAACGCAGCGGCTGCCGTCTCAATGAGAGGCGGGAGCAGGTCGACTTGAAATCTTTCTCTGTTAATGACAACCATAATTTTCTCCTTTGCTTCTACCCTTTTTCATGAATTTTACTGAAATCCAGAAGATTATCAAAAAGATTGAGGAGTCTTTTAAGCAGTGCTAGACGATTGTTTCTTGTTTTGACATCGTCGGTCAAAATTTTTACCTGGTCAAAAAGCTTTGCCAAATAAGGTTGAAGTGTTGCGATCAACGCATAAGCCTGGCTATAATCATATTTCACTAGACTTTGTTTAATCGCTTCTTCTTTTTCATTCAAGCATTTAAAAAGTTCGATTTCGGCTGGTTCAACGAGAAGCTCAGGGATAATCGCTTGCGCTGCACCTCCATCTAATTGCCCTTTCGCTCTTTTATAGACTTCAAAGAGGGAGTTGAATTGGGCTGCAGAGCCTGTTCGAAATTCGTTCAGTGCTTTGACGCGGCAGAAGGTGTCATAGATGTCGTTGCAACCATAGCCTAAACTTGCTTCGATCTCATCTTTCTCAAAACCGTAGTCTTGAAAGACTGTCTTCACTCTTTGGGTGATGAAGGCAAAAACCTCATCCGCAACTTCTTCCTTACGGGCGAGCAGCGACATCGAAAAATGTGTGCTGAGTAGGATCAACGTTTCCCTCAGGGGCAGGTGGGTCGACTGTCTGATGAGCATCTTAATGATCCCTAAAACCTGTCTGCGGAGGGCGTATGGGTCGCTTGAAGAGGTGGGTTTCAGTCCTACTGCAAAGCAGCAGAGAAGGTTGTCGAATTTGTCAGCAAGGCTTAAGATAATCCCGGTGTTCGTTTCGGGCAGAGGGGCTTTTTCCCCGCGCGGCATCCATTGCTCATCGATGGCAGTAGCAACTTCAGGGTCTTCGCCTTGGGCGATGGCGTAGTATTTTCCAATGGTCCCTTGCAGCTCGGGGAATTCGTACACCATGTTAGAAGCTAAATCAGCTTTGCACAGGAGCGCTGCACGAGAGGCCTTTTCTTGAGATCCGATCTTCAAGATATTTTGGAGTGTTTGCGCATGGACGATGATCCGTTCGACTTTGTTAAACACCGTCCCCAAATTTTTTTGAAAAGTCACTTTCTTCAGCTTCTCATTGAAGTCTTCAAGACGGTGCTTGAGATCTTCTTCGTAGAGGAAAACACCATCGGAGAGACGGGCTGAAATCACCCGTTGGTTTCCTTCGCGAATTTGATCCGTCGTAGGAATATTCGCCGTGATGATAAAGAGCGGGAGTATCGTTCCTTTGTCATCGGTGACAGGGAAGTATTTCTGATGTTCCACCATCTCAGAGATTAGAACCTCTTTAGGCGCTCTGAGAAAGTCCTCTCTAAAAGATGCTGCTGTCAGGAAGGGGCGTTCGACGAGGTTCAATACCTGAGGAAGCACTTTTTCTCGCTCGATGATTTTGATCCCTTCCTTGGCTTCAAAGGCATCAAGTTGATCGAGGATCATTTGCTTTCGTTCTTGAGGATCAGCAATGACAGAGTTTTCTTTCAACGTTTGAGCATATTCCCGAGGACGTTGCAGTTGAATCGCAGCTGGAGATAGCTGCCGATGTCCAAAGGTTGTCCGTCCCGATTGGATGGGACCCAGCATGAAGGGGATCACTTCCTCACCAAATAAAGCGACGATCCATCGAATGGGACGAGCATAAGAGATGTCGACAGTGCCCCAACGCATTTTCTTCGGAAAGTCGATGTTGAGGATCAGCGAGGGAAGCTCGTGTTGCAAGATCGCTGCAACGGCCTTGCCGTCTTGATGAATTTTCCCTATGAGGTAGGGAATGTTTTTTATCTCACGGATTTCAACTTCTTTAATTTTCCCTTGCCGTATCGCTTCAAGCTTGGGAGGCTGTATTCCTATGGTATTAAAAAAACCTTCTCCAGCAGGTTTGATGGCACCATTAGGTAAAAAGGCTTGGTCGACAGGAGGGCCTTTTCTTTCGATCACGTGTGCTGGTTTCGCTTTGGCTAAATCATGGATTTCGATAGCGAGCCGGCGAGGGGTTGCGTATACCGCAACGTCTTTAAAAGGGATCTCCTCTTTTTTGAGCAGTGCCACGATCGCTTTTTCTAAGTTATGGCTCCCAATAGGAATGAAAGTGGCCGGGAGCTCTTCCGAGCCTATTTCTAGCAGGAAATCTTCAACGCCGGAGGCAGCTGGATCCGCGAGGGGGGCGGGGAGTGGAAGATGAGCGGGAGCTGCGACTTCATGCGCTCCATTTTTGAGGTTTAGCAGAGGGAATCCCTGCTTTTCACGGCTTTGGGTGTATTTTGCAGCCACTTCGCGGGCGAGGTCTCGGATGCGGCCGATATAGCCCGTACGCTCCGTCACTGATATTGCGCCGCGGGCATCGAGAATATTAAAGGCATGTGAAGCTTTTAAAACAAAGTCGTAAGCAGGGATGGGAAGATTCTCTTCAAGCAGACTTTTTGCTTCTACTTCATAATCTTCAAAATGACGCTGCCACATCGATGTAGAAGCTTTCTCAAAGTTGTAATGGCTCCACTCCACTTCATTGCGGTGATAGATATCTCCATAAGTGAGAGTGTCGTTCCATCGGAGATCGAAGATACTGTTAACCTTTTGCAAATACATTGCCAGCCGTTCAATCCCATAGGTGATTTCACCTGTTATCGGCTTAAGTTCAATGCCTCCAACGGCTTGGAAATAGGTAAATTGGGTAATTTCCATCCCATCCATCCAGACTTCCCATCCATTTCCCCAAGCTCCAAGGGTGGGAGATTCCCAGTCATCATGGACAAAGCGAATGTCGTGTTCGTTCAAGTTAAAACCCAAATCCACAAGGGATTGTAGATAAAGTTCTTGAATGTTAGGAGGAGAGGGCTTAAGGATCACTTGATATTGGAAATAATGTTGCAAGCGATTCGGATTTGTCCCATAACGTCCATCCGTCGGCCTGCGGCAGGGTTCGATGTAGGCAGCTTGATAGGGCTCAGGTCCGAGACAGCGGAGAAATGTCGTGGGATTAAATGTCCCGGCACCAAGTTCTAAGTCATAACCTTGATGAATAATACACCCTTGTTTTTCCCAAAAGGCGTTGAGTCGATTTAAAAATTGTTGAAAGGTGATCATGTGAGTCATCATCCTGGGGTGTAATCGTTTAAAATGGGTGATTTTACAAGGGTGAGAGTTTTATCTCAATGATGATTCCCCCCAATCACTCCTTTTTTTTAACGCAAAGGAGCAAAAGAGGCGCAAAGGCGCAGAGAGGAGTGACAAGGCTTGGAGTGGAGAGTTTTTTTTATAATTTTGAAAATCGAAACATATTTGATTTTCCCATTTCCTCTTCGCGCCTTTGCGCCTCTTTTGCTCCTTTGCGTTAAAAAAAGGGGGCGTTACGATAAAACTAAGATGAATTCTGGAAGATAGGTTTGGGCGAGGGAAGGGGAGAGGGATCAGATCGTCCCTCTTCCTCGAGTAGAAAATCTGACTTAAGCTAGAAGAGCATCTTCTTTATCTGTGCACTCAGGACAAAAGAATGCTAGAGGTTCAGCATCTTCGGTTGCTTCAATTGTTGACTTTTGTTTTTTATGTTTGCCGCAAGCTAGAGCGTCTTCACTAACGTCTTTAGCATCATCATTTTTATGTTTGCCGCAAGCAAGAGCATCTTCACTAACGTCTTTAGCTTCGTCATTTTTGTGTTTGCCGCAAGCAAGAGCATCTTCACTAACGTCTTTAGATTCGTCTTTTTTATGTTTGCCACAAGCAAGAGCATCTTCAGCAGTGTCTTTAGTTTCGTCGCCTACAGGTTTTCCGCAAGAAAAAGCTTCTTGAACGTTTTCTTGAGAATGTGTGTCTTCTTGCTCATTTGCCGGCAGATATGCTGCAAAAGTGAACAAACAAACAGTAAAAATTAATTTTAACATGGAAATCTCCTATTATTGTTTAACAACTTCTGATAAGTGATAGATTCGCAATGAAATCATCATATAAAGTCTATTCTTTTTGAAATTATTTGCCAAGATTTAAGTTTTTTTTCTGTTTTCATAATCTAATCTATGATATCCTCGCTCAATATTCACCTATTAAGTTGGTTTTATGCTAGATTATATTGATTTCGGAGAAAAAGAATGGGGGGATTGGCTCCAGCAGGAAAAAGAAGAGAGATATCACGCTGCACAAATCACCCGATGGCTCTATCAAAAAGGGGTGTTGAATTGGAATGAAATGTCGAACCTGAGCAGAGAGCTTCGTGAAAAACTTGCAGCCCATTTTCGGTTAAATTCTCTTGAAAACATCGAAGCAATAGCATCGGCTGACAGCAATACAGTGAAGTTTCTCTTCCATACATTTGATAAACACGTCATTGAAGCGCAGTTAGTCTGCTACGATCACAAAAGAATCGCTTCACTCTCTACGCAGATTGGCACCCTCACAGGAGCTCAACTTTTTGCTTTGCAGCAATCTCCCTTTATCCGTAACCTCAGACCCAGTGAAATCGTTGAACAAGCATTATTAATCAACAAACAGCTTGCAGCGAAAGGGGAAAAAGTCACTCACATCTCTTTTTCAGGAACCGGAGAACCTCTCAAAAATTACCCTTCACTCCTGAAGAGCATTCACCGTCTAAATGATCCATCATGCACAAATATTTCTCAGACAAATATCAACGTTTCTACGATAGGAGTACCTGAAGGGATAAAGCAGTTGACGCAAGAAGGTGTTAAAATTAATTTAACAATCGGTCTTCACGCGCCAAATCAACATTTGCGCAAACAGATGGTCCCCTATGCAAAAAAATATCCCCTTGAAGAAATTTTGGCCGCCGCTGAACACTATGCCGGGAAAGTCAATAGACAGGTGATTCATGAGTACACCCTAATTTCCGGGGTAAACGATCATCCCGATCATGCTTGGGAGCTGGGACGTCTATTAAAAGGAAAAAATTGCCAACTCTTACTCATTCCCTATCATTCTTGCGAAAACTCGAAGTGGAATGCTCCAGATAAAAAGGTAATTAAACAATTCCGAAGTGTCTTATATGGGTGCGAGATATCGAATACTTTAAAAGACTATTGAAATAATGTATATTTATGCTATAATAAGTGTTCAAGGAAGATGTAATGTCTCTCAATAATAAGGTTTAGTACTGCCAATGTCAGGAAATTGTAAACCACTGTCAAGCGGATCTCCGGATCCTTATTTACCTTATGAGCCTCCGCGCTCAGACAAAAAGGTAAAACACTCGGATAAAAAATTGCCTGTTCCCTCGCAGTTGAGTGAATTCAAATCTCAAAGCGAACAAGTTAGCGGAGTTGCACCTTCTTCTCAACATCATTTCCAAAAATTGTTTTCTGGAATGTGGGGGTTGGTCCAAAAAGTGATTGATTCTGCAGGCCAACCTGTTGTCAACAAGCAAACTGTTCAACCAAAAGCCAGCGACAACCAAGAACTTTATGTGAAACACTGCTTTTCCACATTTAGAGAGAATTTCAAAGAACTCTATAATAACATTTCTGTCCGTCCTCCACTTTAGTCAAAACTAAGGGATGCATGTATGCACTTTGATCCCGACAAAGTCTCTACTTTTCCAAATCTGCCTGGCGTCTATCTCATGAAAAATAGTGAGGGCGAGGTCTTGTATATTGGGAAAGCAAAAAACCTCCGAAAACGAGTCAAACAATATTTCATTCCTGGCCGGGACGGACGGCTGATGGTGCCCTTCCTTGTCGCAAAAATTGCAGGGATCGAGACAATTGTCGTCACCTCTGAAAAAGAGGCTCTCCTGCTAGAAAACAACCTCATCAAACAGCACAAACCACGCTACAATGCTCTTTTAAAAGATGACAAGAGTTATATAGCGTTGAAAATATCGACTAAAGATACCTGGCCAACTGTGAAAATTGTTCGCTACCGAGGATCTCCACAGCCTGATGGCCTTTATTTTGGACCCTATACAAGTGCGCATGCGGCTCGTCAAACATTAGATCTTCTCAATCGCCTTTTCCCTCTGCGGCAATGTTCTGAGCAAGAGTTTGCCCGACGCACACGCCCCTGCCTCCTCTACCAGATGAAGCGGTGTGCGGGACCATGCGGCGGGAAATGTACAAAGGAAGAGTATCAACACCACGTCGAGAGAACGATTAAATTCCTTCGAGGGCAAGATAAAGAGGTCTTGAAAGAGCTAAAACAAGAAATGGGGCGTCTTTCCGAGGCGATGGAGTATGAAAAGGCAGCGCAGATTTTAAAAACGATCCAATACATTGAGAAAACTGTCGAGAGCCAGCATGTCGACCGCCCTCTTGGACATGATATCGACGCTATTGGACTCTACCGTCATGGAGAAGATACTGTCATTTCGCAATTGATCTTCCGAGGAGGAAGGTTAGTCGGTTCTCGCCATTTCGATTTTAGGAGTATTGCCGAAGAGGATCAGGAGCTGATCACCTCGTTCTTATTACAACATTATTTAGGCGAAGTCGACATCCCGCCGGAAATTGTCCTTCCGCTTTCATTGCTCAGCAGCGACCAAGGCAGCGTTGAGGAGATGCTTTCTAAAAAGCAAAACAGAAAAATTCATCTCCATACACCTCAGAGAGGGGAGAAGAAGGCCTTATTAGACATGGCTCAAACCAATGCAGAGAGCTTCTTTAAAACGCAGAAGAGTGCGGAGTCCCTCCGAGAGAAGGTGCTATTGGAGATGCAAGATCTCCTAGAGTTGTCTCGCTTTCCCTATCGCATGGAATGTTTCGATAATTCCTCTATCGCTGGGGTAGAACCTGTTGCTGCGATGGTGGCTTTCACAGATGGGCAGAAAGATAGCAAACGGTACCGGCTTTTTCGACTTAAGATAGGAGAGAAACCTGACGACTACGCCGCGATGCGGGAAGTTCTCACCAGACGCTATAAAAAGGCGAAAGAGGAAAATACCCTGCCAGATTTAATTATCGTCGATGGAGGAAAAGGGCAGCTGAATTGTGCTTTACAGGTGTTTGAAGAGCTCAACATCACCGGCGTCGACATCATTGGACTTGCCAAAGATGAGGGGAGGCATGATAAGGGGATGACAGCAGAGCAGATTTTCCTTCCAGGAAGAGGGGAACCAATCCTCTTAAAGATGAACTCTCCAGTCCTGCACCTCTTACAACAAATTCGGGATGAAGCACACCGCTCAGCTCTTGCCTTCCATCGGAAGCGCCGTTCAAAGAGAACCCTGCACAGTGCCTTGGATGATATCCCTGGAATCGGTCCAGCCAAGAGAAAAGCGCTCTTGAATCATTTTGGAAGTTTGAAGAAAGTAGAAATCGCCACAGAAGAAGAGCTGCAACAGGTTAAAGGTATCTCTTCGAGCAACATCGCCGCTTTGATGGCCTTCTTCCAAGGCAAACGAGAATGATCAACAGCCTGTTATTCACTCAACCAATATGGTCACTGCCAAATTCTTTTTCTCCATCCAATTCGACTCAGTCGCCACCCCAATCCTCTGCGTCTGGAGCATCAAGTTCAAGTAGCAGTAGTTCTAGCTCGGTGAATCTTCCAATACATACTCCAGGACCTTCTAAGAGGGTTAGGAATGAGAAACCACCCGAGCCTGAATCTACGAAACATCGCAGGAAGGAATAACAGCGTGACTCGCTAACTATCAAAATTCTGACATGAATTTTAATTGGCCTATCCAGTGATGGAAAAATTCAACCGACCATAAATCCAGCTGTCCTGGATCCCTTAAAAATGGATGAACATCCTCTTTTGCATGCTCCAGATTAATTTCTTCTACCCGTTTTTTTAATAACGTTTGAACCTTCAGTTCGGTTAGCAATTCTCCATCAGAAAGGTCGCCATTGTCTCGCATGCATGCTTCAAGGTAGCGTTGATTAATAGGAATGTTACGCCTAAGAAACCAAACCAGATCATACCAATCCCGTCCCTTAACTCTTTTTTTCCATGCTCGATATAGAGCTGCATTCGTTTTTCCTGCAAACAGGCTCGATTCATCTAAAACCATAATGGAAACAGGTAAAGGCTCTTTTAGATAAATCGGTTCCACATTAAATCCCAAAATGGGTGAAGTATCAATTTCAACTTTGATTTTTATGATTGCATCGGGGTGGATGCCGCTTGGAAACATTTCTCTCACGTTAATCTGAAATAAAGCATGTTCCGTATTAGTTTTCAATAATGCCGAACGAACAGCACTTTCATTTTGTTTGATTTTTTCCGTAAATTTCACCTCAAAACCATAACTGGAAAGTTCTTCCACAACATTTCGTTCGAATAATTTCCATTCAAATTGTTTTCCATCTATGAGAGTAAAGTCAAGATGTTCAGAAAAACGATCTAATCCATACAATATTCTAAGAGCTGTTCCACCATAGAAGGCGGCATGCTCAAAAAATTTTCCTCTCCACAAGGCCACCAAAGTTATTTCCTGAAGAATTTCACGCAAAGCTCGTTCTGCATCTCCACGATTTGAAATTTTGTATCGCTGCAACATTTTTTCGATTGCATTATTCATGTCTTTTTTTTCATTTTGTGTGAAAGCCATTTTTCTAGAAATTGAATAGCGCTATGTGGAATGAGTTCTTTGATTTTACGAATTTGGTTCAAATCCAGAGCAAGGAGATCTTCTTCCTCTATTCTAAGATCTTCTAACAAAACTGCTTCCAACTGAAGCATACTTGTCATCTTTCCTCGCCGTGTCATTAACAGGTCCGTTAAGGCTTTTTCCGGGCATGCAATAAGGGGATTTTCATACTTTGAAAACTGCATCGTTGTAACACCCACAAAAAAGTCACGCAAAGGGATGTGTGTGTATGTAAAGTTTCCAACTGGAGTTTTAAATTGTTTACTTGCTTTTGTCGTCATACAAGTCACCAACGGTACATCTTCGGGAATTAATCCATAAATGTGAAGGGCCCTTTCAAGAGAAACATAAGACGGGCCATAAATCATATTAGATACTAATTCTAAACAATAAGGAGAATGTTTGAACCTTGGTCCTAAAAGATATAGACCCTTTTTGGCTCTGATTAAGGCGCCGGATTTTAGCAGACGGGTGAGCTTGGCTCTTGGAGATCGGAAATCCTTCAAGCAATACATCACAAACTGGTAATCCAATTCATTGACTAATGCACGATCTTGGATCTTCGCTATCGCAGAATCTACCCCATCAACGTTCGACATTATTACCTCCAAAGTATCAAATTACTGTACATTTAGAAGATTTTTGTCAAATTTATTTAATGATAGCATCTCAGAAAGAAGGCAAGGAAGAAAAAGCGCCTTTGCGCCTCTTGTGCAACTTTGCGTTAAAAAAAGGGGAGTATCTGAATAGTTATTCGATCAAACTTCCGTTTGGTCGTACCCCAATTTGGATATATCATCCAATATTTGCTGATGTATCTCAGGATATTCCGCCACGATATGAAGCAAACTAGTCCATGCTTCTGACCGGCTAATACGCGTTTCCGCATTAGGATCTAACATCTGTTCGAGCAAGTGATTGAAGGCTGGGGGGACATTTGGGATGTTGACATAGGTAAATTCTTTGGGAGCGTAAAAACCATTTCCCTTTCGGACAGGAACATAAGGATAATTGTCCGTTAGAGCTTTGTAAATCGTCGCTCCCATAGCAAAGACATCTCGCTTCCCTTGAACTCGTTCCATTTCCTCAAGATTTTCAGGAGTTTTTTCTCCCCGAAGGAGCCGTGAAAAATTGAAAAGTTCTTTCCGGATTGTGAAGGCTGCCGTTCCCATTGTTGAAACTGAGAGCTCTTCATCTGGGTTTAATTGATCGAAGCAGATCGTATCTCCAAGATCAGCGAGGTGAACAAGCTTGACCCCATCAACCACTTTAACTAGGAAGTTTTCAGGTTTAATGTCACCATGAGTCATTCGCAGGCTTTCCATATAATGAAGGGAATAAATCATCTGATAGAAATCAGGGAGTAAATTCTCAAACGTGCGATTTGGATTTCGTTCGATATCTTTGGAATAATCTGATTCGTACCGTGGGGTTCGGGATACCTTTTTGTCTCTCGTTACATGGGTAAGACCGTCTTTTGCCCGTTTTGTTTTTACATTCATCGTCGTCAGTTGTGTTAAACGTTGGCGAAATCCCCATGGTTTTCTGCTTCCAAAAATCTGCTCATCTTTGTGAAATTCATTTTCAACGTCTCTTCTCCCACTGATCCCCATGTTTTTCCGACCACTTTTAATCACTTCTGCTTCACCGGTCGACAGGTTGTCGATTTGGGTCACTTTGGCAAATGCCCCTTTGGCTATTGGTTGACCAACTCTGAGAACTTCAATTTCCCCTCTTTCATTCAATCCAACTAAAATCTCTGGTTCATTTCTCCGATGTTGATAGATTGTTGAGAGGTTGAGAAATTTTCTATCTCTTATCGTTTCGAGGACTTCATTTTGCATTTGTTCTCTGGAGATGGTTCCCGATTCAAATTTTTTTTGCACCATGGATAGAGCGATGAACTCGCCTAGGTGTCCTGCTGTTTTCGCTGCTTTTATTTGATGCTTCGTTGCGTATGTGTTTTTTGCGATACTTCTATTACTGATAAGAATTGCTTCTCCTTGAATATTGACTTTTGTTGAAATTCTGAACAAGCGTTTCATTTGATGTAATACTTTTGTTCTTTTGAATTTCTGTCCCTTAATCGAAACATCCTCAAGCTGACGATCTGCTATCACATTAACAATTTCAGCCGGAAGCTCTCTGTTTTCCAAAAATCTTAAACGACTATTCCGAATTGATAAAGGGCTGATTCGTGGGATTTGATCTGGTTCTGGACTGCCGCTAACTTGCATATAAAACTCTAACTAACTAATAATTATATTATAATTATAGCTTAGTTGTGTTTCAGTTATACTAAAATTGCGTTGTTGAATAATAAATAGATTTATGAGTAAAACTAAAGCGTTGTTACATAAATCATCATAGAAACAGTGATCTCACTGGCTCGGGATGATTTATGTAACAACGCGACCTAAACTCATCTCATCCAGAACATTAAAAAAGGCCAGGTCACAGTTCTGTCTGGTCGTATCCCAATGTCTCAATGTCTGCCAATATTTTCTCGTGGATGGCAGGGTATTCGGCGATGATTCGATTGAACTCATTCCAAACTTCAGTCCGACCAATTCGAGTATCGAGATTAGTGTCTAACATCCGTCTGAGTAAATCATTGAATGCTTGTGGGACATTTGGAATGTCTTCATAGGCAAAATCTTTAGGTGCGTTAAGATTTCCCTGTAGAGTGTAAGGACGACGTCCGGTTAGAGCTTTGTAAATCGTTGCTCCCATGGCGAAGGTATCTCGTTTTCCCTGTAACACTTCTAATGCTTGCACCGTTTCAGGAGTCTGGTGTCTGTAATAATTCAAAAACATTTGTTGCTCAATCTCAGTTGTGTGATCCCTCGTTCCCGATGTTGCTGCGATAATTGGTTCATTGGGTTTCAGATGATTGAAGCATATCATGTCGCCAAGATCGGCTAAATGGACGAGTTTTATTCCATTCACATTTTTTACTAAGAAATTTTGAGGTTTAATGTCCCCATGAGACATTCTCAGCTGTTCCATATAATGGAGCGTATAAAGCATCTGATAGAAATCGGGGAGTAAATTTTCAAAACTACGATTTTGATTCTGTTGGATATCTTTTGAATAATCTGAATCGTACCTTATATTTCGGGAGACATTTTTGTTTCTCGTTGTATGGGCACGATGCTGTTTCCCTCGTTTGGTTTTTAACTCCATCGTCGCATGTTGTTTTAAACGTTGGCGAAATCCCCACGGTTTTCTGTTTTCAAAGATTTGTTCATCCTTGCTAAATTCATTTTCAACATCTGCCGCCCCATGGGTCCCTGCTGTTTTGCGACCACTTTTAATCACCTCTGCTTCGCCAGTCGACAGATTATCGATGTTGGTCACTTTGCCAAATGTCCCTTTCGCGATCGTTTGACCAACTCGGAGAAGTTCAACTTCCCCTTTTTCATTCAATCCAGCTAAAAACTCTATCTTTTCATTAAGTTGATAGAGATTTGAGAGATTAATAAATTTCCTATCCCTTATTGTTTCCATAAGGTTATATTGCATTAAACGTCCCTCAGTCCCCGGTACGAACTTCCTTATGGCTATTGATAAAGTAATGAACTCGATTAATTGATTTGCGTGTTTCGCTTCTTTTATTTGATTTTTGGTTGCATAAGTGTCAGCAATTCCCGCTGAGCATTTTTTAGAGGAGAATTAAAATTTGATTTCGTAAACTTTGGGCAACTTTTTAAGCTCAAAGGTCGATTATGTCTCTATT
>JAGVJP010000086.1 GCA_020051075.1 Parachlamydiales bacterium | reverse complement strand
AGCAGCTTAAACGGTAGGCAAAGCGGTACATGCTGGATGGATTTTTTTTTAATCCCTATTATGCAACAACGCCCTTCCGCACTCCAAACGCTTCGCGCTAAAAAAATGGGTAATGGTCAGGCCTGGGAATTGCATGCGTCAACTGTGTCCGATTGTTCCCCATCCTTCCTATCCTGCCGCGCAGCGATCTTGCCAATCCTGTAGCGACTGCTCAGAAGGTACTTGCTGTCCGCTTAGGAGGAATGATCCTCTCGATTGCATTGTTGGTTGCTGCGTCTTTTATGTTTAGACGGCAAGAGCGTTCAGCACAAATGAATCGCCAGGTTCTTTAAATTCGGATTTCTAATCCCAGTTGACAAAAAGATAAAAAATGTTTTGATAAGTATTAATTATAAAGAATTTTATTTATTATAATTTATGAGGTTTTTTATGAGTATTCATGCAAGAAATGCTCTTACAGTTGGATTCACAGCTGCCTCTTCAGGCTGCAACTCTCATACTAGTGTTTCTAAGAGATCAAACATCCTGATTCCTCTTGATAAGTTCGAGCGAGGCGTGAGTCAGGGTGAAGCCAAACAAATTCACCGTCACCACCTCTCAGCGTAATATCAGGTATGGTTCTTAATACAAATCCGAATTGTGAGTAGTCTACATTATCAACAGCTCTCCAAGAGCGGCTATAGACGCTAGTCGCGTTTTTTGGATAAATTCTCGTCCTCCCGTCCCATGAATATCCGGTAGTATCTGCTGAACTACGATAAATCCTCTTATTTTCTCTCCATTTGTCAACAGGTACATAAGCACCATTTGGAGCTTCAATTTTATTCCCTATCCAAGGGCAGTATCCACAACATGAAATTATCGAATAACAAAAATTAAACATACAATCACTCCTATGTGTAACGTGTAAATAATCAGTAATTTCTTATTGCGATAAGTATAGGGTTTGGTGTTATTTAGTCAATTGTTTTTTTTTGTTAGTTTATATTAAAATTGAAGGGTTTTTTGAACAGTTTTGGAGTATACCGGCATCTAGTTGAAATTGCCCATCTGGACTTGCGCGAAAGTTCCCGGGGTTGAACGATCGTAAATTACCCCATATTACTTAATATTGGGTGATTTACGATCGTTCAACCCCGGGGCTTTGGCGCAGTCCAGATGGGCAATTTCAACTAGATGCCGGTATAACGATAGGCTTCGGGGAAATTGACGATGAGGTCGCTGGCGACGATGCCGTAGGAGACTCCTCTTTTGTGGGCTGCGATTTCGCCAGCGAGTCCATGCAGGTAGACCCCTAGAAGGGCTGCTTCATGGCAAGAGCATTTCTGTGACAGAAGTGAGGCTAAAAGTCCGGTGAGGACGTCGCCGCTTCCTGCTGTGGCCATCCCTGGATCGCCTGTTGGGTTGACAAAGGGTTGTTTCCCTGGATGGAAGACGAAAGTGGGAGCGCCTTTATAAATGAGCGTGATTTGGTGTTCTTCTACGTATTCCTGGCATGTCGTAAGGAGTTCGAGATTTAATGTCAGACGTTCCTCTTTTCTGAGCAAAGTCTGCATCTCGCCGCTGTGTGGAGTGAAGATCGTTTGAGGCGGGAGCTTAAATGGCTCTTGAGCAAAGGCGATTAATGCGTCCGCGTCCATTACACAGGGGCGTTCTATCAGCGGCACAACAGTTTGCAGCCGCTTTCGCACAACGTCATCCCTTCCCAGTCCAGGTCCAATGAAGAGAGCCCCTGCTTGATTGAGCAATTTAACAAGGGGATCGAGATTGTTGTCGTCATAAGGGATTTTAATCAGTTCATAAGGGCTGCAGGAAAGGGCGACTTCCATCCCCTGAGGATGGAAGAGACGGACCATTCCACTGCCTGCTCGCAGGGCCGATTCTGAAGCTAATAGGGCTGCACCAGGCATTGTTGCCGATCCAGCTAGTCCAGCGACATAGCCAGCGGCGTATTTGTGGCGATTCCGCTTAATTGGAGGGAGGAAATCGTGCACGATTTGTTGGGTGATGAGTTCGAAATCTCCTTGGGCCTCTTCCCGTATAGCGGAAGGGAGTCCAAACGGAACTGCGCGGATCTGGCCGACCTGATTCCATCCTTGTTGGAGGAAGAATCCCGTCTTCGGCAGTTCTAAAAACAGAGTCGTCGTCGCATTAATGGCTGTTCCTTCCACTTCTCCTGTCGATCCGTTGACGCCCGAAGGGATGTCGACGGCGATGATCGGGAGTCCGCTGGCGTTTGCACGGTCGACTAGGGCGGCATAGGGCTCTCGGATCGCCCCTTTAAAGCCTGTTCCAAAAAAACCGTCGATAATAATCCCTGAACCGAATATGTCGACCGATGAGCAGATCCTGCCCCCTTTTTCTTTAAAGAGAGCAGCATTCAACTGGCAGAGGGGCGAGCATACGGCCAGGGGCTCAGGTTGAATGGCGGTGACGGTGAATCCTTGTTCGAGGAGATAGCGGCCAGCAACGAAGGCGTCTCCCCCGTTATTCCCCTTTCCGCAGAGAAGCCACACATGGCAGCAGTCGAAATGGCTTTGCACATCGAAGGCGATCCCTTTTCCAGCGTTCTCCATGAAATCTCTTTCGGAGCAACCTTGCTGATAAGCGCGGTTTTCTAACGCTGCCATGGCTTTTGCTGAAACAACTTTCATAAATGCTCTTCTTTGATTGTCCGCTGCATCAATGTTTGCACTGCTTCAATGGGAGGCATTGCTTCGTAAACAATCTTGTAAACAGCTTCTGAAATAGGCATTGGAATGCTTTTGTTTTTGCTTAATTGCAACACAGACACACAGGTATAAGCCCCTTCGACAACCATGCCGATATTATTTTGAGCTTCTTGAATTGATTGACCTTGAGCGAGCTGCATCCCAAAACGGAAATTCCGACTCATAGGAGAGCTGCAGGTCAAGCAGAGGTCGCCCATGCCTGAAAGCCCATACAACGTTTCAGGTTTACATTGGCAGGCGATAGCAAGTTTACGGATTTCATGAAGCCCCCTCGTCATCAATGCAGCTCTGCAGCTGCTTCCTAGTCCAAGGCCTTCAGCGATTCCACATGCGATAGCGATGACGTTTTTTAAGGCTCCTCCGAAGACGACGCCGAGAAGATCGGTATTAGGATAGACCCGAAAGCTTGATGTTGTGAATAGTTCGCAGGTCTTTTGGATCACATCCATCGTGTACCCAGATCCGACGACAGAAGTCGGGAGCTCCCGGATGACCTCTTGAGCAAAACTAGGACCGCTTAAACAGCCTATCAGAGGGTGGAACTCTTTTCCTAGGACTTCAACAACAACGTCGGGAAGGATTTTTCCTGTGTCTTGTTCAATCCCCTTTGACGTGATCACAATGGGGCAGATGGGCAGGGTCAGTGAGCGGGCGTGTTCGAAGACAGGGCGGATCCCCGCCGACGTCACCGATTCTACGATGACATCCGCACGATCAAGGGCGTAGGCCATATCGGTCGTGAATTGCATCTCTCCTGTTGATCGATGACCAGGAAAGAGTGGGTGTTCGCGTGTTGCAGTCAGCTGTTGAGCAAGGTGGGGCTTGGTTGTCCAACAGACAACTTGATGATCTTTCTTTGAGGCTAGCAGCGAAGCTAGGCAATATCCCCAGGCGCCGAGGCCGAGGCAGGCAATTTTTTTCATAGAGCTCTCTTATGGGGCAACATAGGGTGTGGAGACAATTTTTCCAAGCCATTTCTCCTTTAGGCTTTCTGTTGGGTAATAGAAGTCAGCAGCGAGTTCGAAGGGAAATTCCGGGGGAGGCTGTTGAGTTAGGGTCTGAATGCATTTTCTATCGGCAGCTTGGAGGGCTGCACGTACAGTGTCAGGGGAATCTGGACCAGAGAAATTCTTTAAAGGGGCGAAACACTCCTCTCTAGGATAGAGGAGGGCGGAAACTCTTTTTGCATAAGGGAGCCAATCAAAAATGAACGTTTCTAATTTCCACGCCATCGGTTCCTTAGACAGAACAGTGTTGCCTTTATCATCGAGATAATAGGCCGATTTCCACGCTTTATGAAAAGGAAGGGTATGTCCTTCGTCGTGCATCTGTTTGATAAATGTCATTGAGAAGCAGAAGAGGCTTAGATTAGCGCAGCAGTGCTTGAGTTTGCCATTGGGGCGGAGGGCGATTTTCTCTTCATCGGGAAGTTCAGAGTATTCGACGACGATGCACTGGTTATTTTGTTTGACGAGTACACCGACAGGTTCTTTAGGAGTGTTTTTTTCGGTGCACTTGACGGTGATGTCAGACTGGCTGGCTGCATGAAATCCGATGAGTTCGGCGTCAAAAGGATCTGCAAGAGGGTTATCAACGAGGATGATGTTGATGAATTTTGTCCCTTCCAACGCCCATTTATCCCATAGACCCGAATTGACAAAGCTGAGAAGCCAATGGCCGTTGCCGGCAGGACCTGCCGACAGCAGTGATGGCTTTTCTAAAAACACATTCCCCTCAGCATTGAGGAAGGGAAAAGTTTCTTGGATGAAAAAAGAGACTTGAGAGGGGGATAACCCAAAATAGTGATTTTCTTCGAAGTGAAGGCGGGTAGCTTCGTCATTTTCCGGGGAGGTCATAAAGGCAATTTTCAGTGGATATCCTGCAAGCTTACTTGCTGCCAACACTTTTTCAGCGCACATTTGGAAGAGTGTTTTTTGTTTGATCACAGAGATCGGATATAACCCTTTCGGACCATGAAACTTTAATCTCGTCCCCTGCCCCCCTCCGAGGACGACGCATCCCACCCCACCCTGATTAATCAGGGCTTGCCCCTGCTCTTTGATGGCAGAGTTCCCTGAAAAAGCAAAATCATCGAACGAATCAAATTGTGCATCCGCCGCACTTTGAGGATTTTGTATCATCTCTTTAGCTTTAATCAGCAAAGAGAGGTCGATGTCTTGAATTTGGTTGAATAGCTGCATTTGTTCAACAGAAGAAAGGTGCTGGAACACTTGAGGGTCGTGTTTTTGAATATATTTTAAAGTTGTCATAGAATCTTGGATATCTTGTGAATAGAGAGAAAATATGATAAAGAAAAATAAAAAAATAGGTTTGATTTTTTTTGTCATTTCTATCCTTATGATTCTACATTAATACATAAGTTCTTTCAAGTTAGACTAAGGCTCGCAAATATTATTGGCAAGCCGAAAATCATCAATGATAGGAAGGATTGTAACTCCCCACAATTCAATAACAGGATAGGCAGGATCGCAAGCGGCAGGATAGGCAAGATAATGATAATTTTATTCAAACAATCCTTAATATCCTGCCGCTTGCGATCCTGCCTATCCTGTTATTTTGTTGTTTTGCCTATCATTGATGGGTGGTGACAATGAGTTGCAGTACTCCAGAAAGCCCTTCAAGGCGAGTGCTGAGATTCTGGATCTGGGTTAACCCTTGTCGAAGATGGTTTTCTGATAGCGTCACTTCTTGTTCGATTTGAAATGTTCCCCGTATTGTCTGGTTGTCATCTGATAACCGTAATCGATCTCTAGTTGTTAAAGTCTGTCTATGAAGATTCGTTGTGCTTGTTCGATGCTCGGTTTCGTAATGCGTTAGATTTTGAGGAAAATTAGCTAAGAGTTGAGAGCGGCTTTGTCGCTGTTCATGGCTCAGGGTTGAAATATTCCTTAATGATTTCTGAAGTAATGAGATATTCACAAAATTAGGATAATGTCCATTGGGCAGTTCAAGCCAGCGATGGTGGATGTTGTCGGTGTTCGTTTGAAATGCATTTAGGTGCTCTCGTCCGTCAATTGCATTGGTGCTAAAACGACATTGTTCTAGGTTGCCATTAAACCCTAACTGTTGATAGAGAGCTTGTTTTTGTTGATTAAATTGAGTAATCCTTTCGATTAAGTGGTTAGCTGTAATTAAAATTTGTCGTCTTTTGAGTTCTTTTTTAATGTTCGAATAAACAAATGAGCTAATGGCAAAGGAAACAATACCGAGAGAGAGTAAAGACACCCTTCTCGAAAGGAGCCCTACTGCCAAGACAACAATGGATCCTATTTTAACCGTTAGGGAGTTACGTGTTCTCATCGTTAGCTGATCATTGTTTAGTAATTTTAACGCAGATGGCGCAAATTGATAAATCAGATAATCATGAGTTCTCTGGAGTGCGGTCCCTATTCGAGGGTAACGTTCATTGATTTGATTAATGATAGAAAGGTTGTTGTTCAGTTGCATGTTGTTTTTCTCTTTATTGATATTAATATTAAACAATCATAAACTATTTAAATAATAACATCAACAAAATTAATTAATGATTTCGAGAGTAACCCCCTTTTTGTTAACGCAAAGAAGCAAAAGAGGCGCAAAGGCGCAGAGAGGGGATGGAAAAATCTAATATGTTTAGTTTTCCCAAGCCATGTCACTCTTCTTTGCGTCTTTGCGCCTCTTTTGCTTCTTTGCGTTAAAAAAGGGAGAGGCGTGAATAGTTACGTTCGAGGCAATGGCAGCGTCTTCCTGATTTCCTGGTAGACTTCGTTGACAGTAATCTGAGTCATGCAGCGAAAATCGATTGGACATTCTCGCCGATGGCAGGGAGAGCATGGGACATGCTTATGAAGAACCTTTCCTCCATTATAAGGGCTTGTTGCAACATCACTCGTCGAACCAAACAGCGCGAGGAGAGGGACCCCAAGTGCGGAAGCGACATGCATGGGACCGCTGTCATTTGTTAAGAAAAAATGGCAGTGATGGATCAAAGCAATCAATTGGCGCAATGTCGTCTTCCCTGCCAAATTAATGACCCGATCGGGAAGGTCTGAGCAGATCTCCTGAACGAGGGAAGCTCCGCTTTTATCCCCGAAATAGACGATTTTGACTTTGGGGTCTTCGAGAAGCATCTCTGCCAGTTTCTTGAATCGGTCGGGGGGCCAACATTTCGCTGAACCATAAGCTGCGCCTGGATTTATCCCTATGATGGAGTCTGTGGAGCTTATTCCATAGTTGTTGAGCCATTCAGCAGCTTCTTTCTTTTCAGCTTCGGTGAGGTATAAGCGCGGTGCTGTTTCTGAAATGGGAATCCCTAACGGCTCAAGGAGCATCTTATAAGTGACGACCAGATGTTGTGTCTTCCTTTGTTTGGGGAATGGGATCGGATGGTTCAGCAAAAGAGACCGCCCATGCGTTGCATAGCCTAACCTGTGTTCCACATGACCGCGCCAAAACCACCAGGCGGAAGAGAAGGAGTTGGTTAATAGAATCCCTAAATCATAGCGTCCTTGGCGGAGGGGCTGGATAATATCTCCGTGAACTTGGCGATGAAGCCACCCGCTAGGTCTTTTGAAGTTGAGGAGTTCATCGATATGGGGATCTTCTTGAATGACGACCCCAAGCGCCCCTTGGCACATCGCCGTAATTTTAGTTTCTGGCCAAAAGTTCCGCAAATCAGTTAATATCGGCGTGGCCATGACTAAATCACCTAACCAGTTAGGCATCCGAACGATGATGTTTCGCGGAGCTATTGGGAGATGAACGAGAGGATTTACCATAATAAAGAGCTCCTTATCTCATCGATTGATAAAAAAGTCATTGATCTTCTAGTGGACAAACTTTTATCATCTGCCCTTTCTTTGGAAGATATAAAATGCGATGGAGAGAACACCTTGACAAAACTCATTGATCCTCAAAATAAATTTCACAGTGAATCCCACTCGCTCTCTTCTCAAGATGACGAAGAAATTCTGCATCTTAAGCGATTATTAGTCACGATGAAACAGCATTATGAGAAAATGCTCAACGCTAGCCAAGCTCAACTCGGTGTGGAACAGCAGCAGAGGCTTGCGTTAGAAAAAGAGATAGGGGTGTTAAAGGAGGAACATCACGTTGCGAGCCGAATCCAGCAAGAAGAAATTGACGCACTGAGTATACAGCTCTCTTCAGTGAAGGAGCTGTTGAAAAATACTCGGGAAGAACTCAAGGGGGTAAAACGCCCGGATGAAGGGAGCCCGTATGTGAGGGAATCTTCTGAAGAGGCGCTACTGGAGATGGAAATGCTTCGTGAAGAGGCGGACAGAGCTCTAAAAAAAGCGCAAGAGTTAGAAGTTGAATTGGCATCAACCCGAGCGAAAGCAGAAGAGAAGATCACCTTCCTCCAAGGGGTTATCGACCAACAAAACCTTGAAGGAAGCGAAGCCGCCGATTCTAGCAATATCTTGAGCCATCTGAAGAGGGAGATAGAGATGATCTCTCATATCCTTGTGCAAGGTGCTCAGGAGTCGAAGACATTAGAAAAGAAATATGTGGAAGTATTAAACGAGAAGACAGAGTTAACCCATCATTGCAAGCAGCTTCAACATCAAATTGATCACCAGTCGGCAAATTTAAGCTCTTTTCAGGTGCAGCTGCACAAATATGAAGCGGAAAAAAACCAGCATGAAGCAATCGTTTTTGAAAAAGATAACGCATTGAAACAGTTCAGTGCACAGGTAGACGATCTCCAAACCCATCTCAGCCAATACCAGAAACACTGCCGAGAGAAGGACTGCTTGCAAGATAAGTATGACGAACTGAAGGAGGAATACATCCAGCTCGTTGAAAACTATGAGGAGACGACGCAGCTGCGCTTGAAAGCAGAACAGGCTGTATTGGACTTAGGATCTCGTATCAAAGAGCAAGAGGCCCTGATTTTGCAAAAAGAAGAGACATTACTTTTACACTCGCAAGAAAAAGAACTCCTCAGTGCAGAAAGAGAGCAGTTAAAGAGCGGGCAAGAGGAGAGTGAGAATAAATTGAAAGTGGCTCAACAGCACTTGGCAAAGAAGGTTAAAGAGTCGACGCTGTTGAATGAAAAAGTGCTAGATTTACAGAATCAACTCCATGAAGCCTATCAGATGGTGGAAAGCCAAAAGAATCAATTGAACCACCTGCAGGCAGCGGTTGACCTCTATCAAAAACAAGAGGAAAAACTGCAGGATCAGCTGCATCAAGTGCTGAAAGGAACAGAGTCGCAAGTGGCGAAGTGGGAAGAAAAGTATTTCCATATGTATAGTAAATGGCAAGAGAGTGAAAACAAGAGCCGGGAGTTGAAAAAATATGAAGAGAAGTGCTTGCTGATGCAGAACCAGATGCAGAGCCTATTAGGCAATTTCATGAGCACATCTTCCCTTATTCCAGCTAACTCTCTTTTCTCGCCATCAGGGGATGTTGAAAATGCTTTGAATAGGCAGATGACGGGAACAGAGAATATTCTTATCGAAGAATCTCCTCAGCACCCATCCCACCCGCCTGTGCTTCCTTCGGAAGAGCGGTATGACTTGTTTGGCATGCGTCAACCTGTCGGCGACAAATTTAAAAACAGCGCCCCCTCATGAAGCAGAGTGCAAACAGCAGTCCTGCAACGATTATTTTAGGGGTTGACCCAGGAACACGCGTCAGCGGTTATGGCATTATCGGCGTTCAAAATAACCGTTATGAGCTTATCGATTATGGATGCATCCGCCCTCCTGTTGAGGCGCTGTTATCGGAGCGCTATCTCATCATTTTTGAAAGCCTCGAAGAATTAATCGACAGCTATCACCCTGATGCCGTCGTCGTAGAAACGCAATACATCCAGAAAAATGTGCAGAGCGCGATGAAGCTAGGAATGGCTCGAGGCGTTGCGATGATTGCGGCTAAGAAGAAGAGAATCCCCGTCTTTGGCTATGCCCCAACAGAAGCCAAACGCGCTGTCACCGGTAATGGGAGAGCGAGCAAACATCAAGTTCAGGGAATGGTTCAGAGGCTCTTAAATTTAGAAGCCCCCCCTCATCCTGAAGATGCTGCCGATGCATTGGCGATAGCCATTTGCCATGCTCATATGGCTGAACACCTAAAGAAAAAACATGAAATATAATTGAGGCTGGTCTATGTTCGCTTATCTTAAAGGGATTTTATCTGCTGTGCATCCGACAGAGGCTATTGTAGATGTTCAAGGGGTGGGATACAGGGTGTTTATTCCGTGCAGGGTCTACAATGACCTCCCCTCCATTGGACAGACACTGCAATTTTTTACAGCCTATGTCGTCAGGGAGTTTTCACATGCCCTCTACGGCTTTTTGTCTCCTCATGAGAGAGATTTTTTTGAAGCTCTCATCAGCATCACCGGCATTGGCCCCAAGTTAGCCCTCTCTCTGATTGGCCATCTCACCATCTCCGACCTTCAGAAAGCGATGAATGCCCAAGATGTCGCGGCATTGTGCCGCGTTCCTGGAGTGGGAAAAAAGACCGCTGAGCGGCTGATTGTCGAATTAAAAGATAAACTGGCCAACCTAATTCCTCCCGATCTGTCTGATTTTGCTACCGAGCTGCCTCGAAACCTCCATGGACAGAAAATTCAAGATGCCATGCTCGCGCTGATTAACTTAGGATATAATCAAAATACGGCTCAGAAGGCTGTCAAGCAGACTCTTAAGGAACTCCCTGAATCTGCTGCTCTCGGCCTGATCATCACAAACGCCCTCAAGAATATTTAGGCGTTTTTATCCTGAATAGGCGGCGTTGTTGGTGCATTGATTAAGCGCATCTCTCAAGGGGATATATTTATTTCGCATCGGACGACCTCCTTGCGGATCTGCCTGGATCGCATCCTTCCATCGATTATAACTCCTCCACAAACTTAAAGTTTTGAAACTTGCACCGAGAGCTGGAGATGCTCCTTCACAAATAAACGAAATTTGGGGAGGGTTTGACATTGAAAATTCTGTAGATTCATCAGCATCTGTGATAGGCTCTTGTTGCATTGTCCGTGCTTCAAACCCAAAAAAGATTCCCCCTAATTCCTCTTCCGTTAGAACACAGTACTGATCGGATTCGGCCATGAGAGTTTCGCTAATCGCCTCATCAGATCGTGTGACAGGATGGAGGACCTTGACGAGAGGCAAGGTGAGGAGGGATCCAACGATTTGCACCTCTTTATCTGACTCTAAGGCCTGATTGATTTGAAGAGTCATCGCATTGATTTGATCTTTCGAGATGAGGGAGGATGAGTCCTCTTGTTCAAATACAAAAGAAACGAGTTGATTGATCTGCGATTCTACAGTCTGGCCTTCTATAAGTGTATTTCGAGACAGAGTCAAGGCTTTCATTCGCTCTGAAAAAGAGGCACGATGCTCAAACGTTATTGGTGAGCGACTGATATCTATAGGAGACGGTATTTTCGTGCATGATAAAAATGAGCGATGGCATTCATTTAAAATTCTTAAAACTTCAAGCTTTAGAGTTTCAATCTGAATGATTTTATGGTCTCGTTCTTCCGATGGTGTTTCTGCTTCAACTTGATGTAGTTCACTATTAAATTCGTTAAGTTTTATCATACAAAATATTCGATTGAGTTCATCTATCCTCATCAGTTGACCAAGCTCATATTGGTGAGGGGTTGCTGGGATGCTCACGCCCATGCTTAGGGGAAAAAAACTAGGGATAGAGGAATCTAAAGAATGACTAGAATACATGTTAATGCTCCTTTAAGTGTGAAGACGATAAGTGTTGAAATTTTTAACTAATAATTAATTGTTGTTAGACAGAATATATAACAATATTAGTAGTTAATATCAATAATAAAATCATCCTAGACCAAACAGCAAACCATTACCCATTTTTTCAGCGCGAAGCGTTTGGAGTGCGGAAGTCCTCTTCCGCTTTATTGACGAACAGCATTGATAAGAGTGTGTGGATAAACTATAGTTAGTTTTAGGCGATAGCACGAGATGAGGAGATACTGAGCGCTGCGCGAAGCGGTAGAAAAATTCAAAAGGCACGAATGTCCCAAAATTGATCTAGAATAAAGCGAAAGAGGACTTTCGCACTCCAAACGCTTCGCGCTGAAAAAATGGGTAATGGTAAGGCCGTCAGGCCCGGGGACAGTTCACACCTATTTATGAGCTCTGTAAGGGGCGACATAATCATTTGATGTTATGACATTTATGTATGCTTAAAACGTATGAAGAAGGCGCCTTCCCACTCCTGAACAAACTATCCTCCCCATCCTGTCAATTTTACAGAATGGGAGCCCAAAATAGCCTGTGTGAGATGTTCCTTTAGATGCCAATCAATCAAGTTTGAAATCTTTGTGAACAAATAGAAGATCCCACTCTATGTGAGTGACAAATTTAAAGCCTTTTTCTTCAAGAAATGAAGTTAAGCGGGGATCTCCGTAGTTATCTTCTACAGTAATCGCATCTATTTTAAATTTGGAAAAATCTATACTAGAGAGGATATCAAATTCTCCTCCTTCAGTATCAATACTCAGATAGTTGACGTGTGTGATACCATTTTGTTCCAAAAGATCGTTCAATTTATAACATTGAACATCAATTGTTTTACAAGACCCTTTATGAGCGCAAATTTCATTTTTCACTCTTTCTAAATGCCTCGGGTCATATTTGTGCAGAAGACCTGACAGCATTTCAGTATCGTTCCGAGCACATGAAACCATCAACAACTGACTTATTTCGTTAATATCCGATACACAGCCCTCGACACACACACAATTTCTACAAGCCTTCAATTCAGCAAATCGTTCTGGCATGGGTTCAATGCAAATTCCCTTCCACCCCCGTTCTTTTTCCAAAAAATAGGTATTACTATACGTCACTCCATTGTGCGCCCCAATTTCAACAAAAGTTCCCCCTTGGTAATCTTTAAAGAGCTCTTCGTTGATGTATCGATCTTGCCCGCACTGACTGTAGTACGTTGCGGAGCAGTGCTGGCAACAAAAAATAAATAACGCTATAAAAAGTTTACTCATTCGTATCTCCTTCAAAATTGAAATTTATATGTGTGATTTATATCAAAAAAACATTTTGTTATCCGCAAAAAAATATTTTTTCAATAATTCCCACTAATTCCATTTATCAAGGGAACTTCTCGAGCGGAACATTCTTTTCATGAAATCGAAATTTTCGATTTCTATGAAGAATTCAGCTCTAGACATGCGAGAAGAGATCTGGTAAGCGTCCCTGATGCCAGAATTGCTCGCACAAAAGTGTATGAAGAAGGCTTTCTCATTCCTGAGTAACAAGCTATCCTGACCTATCTTGCCTGTCCTCCCCATCCCATACGCATCAGTTGCTATGCTGGATTTCGAGTCGATCTTATAAAGATCTTTCTTGAAAAAGAGCGAACACTCCAATTAATGTGTTT
>JAGVJP010000045.1 GCA_020051075.1 Parachlamydiales bacterium | reverse complement strand
CTAACCCTCTCAGGTGGTTTGGCACCTTGCTCGGAAAAGGACTCGAACCTTCACGGGGTTGCCCCCAAGGGATTTTAAGTCTCCAGTATCTTCATTACGCCACATATCACGACGTCCTTTCCAACGATACAGGATAACATGCCCCGGGTTTTAAATATATTGTTTTGTTAGGTAGCGTAATGAGAAATCGCGCCGTGTACTGGACCACCAGTGGACCAAAAAGAACGATCTAACAAAAACGAACTTCTTTCTGAAAATCATATCAGACCACACCCGCAGGCCATGACAAACACAATCGAAAAATTCCTATAAAAAAGAGCACCTTGACGATTTCCAATTACTGTGTACACTTAGAACTTTTGATTCGATATATCAAGATGAAAAAAACCTCTCTAATGTTGTTTCCCTTGAGCGCTAAACCAACTTTATGCTAACGTTTTTTCCCAGATCGTAGGGACTAAAGATTTATTTGAAAGGGTAACCAAATGGCAGATTTCAACATGGCAAAGAATGAAGCCGAAAGGATAATAAATAAGAATTTTATCACATCTCCTCCTATATATTTGGAAGAAATTGCCGAAGGGGAAGGGTTAAATCTCGCTGTTGCGGAGTTTGCGGAAAAAAATGTTTCCGGATTTATTGATTTTGAAAAAAAACTGATTCTTGTTAACAAATATGACTCGATTTCTCGACAACGATTTACAATTGCTCATGAATTGGGCCACTGGATTCTTCATCAAAAAGAAATTGAAGCAGACCGCGATCTTGTTGTACTTTACCGAAGGCCAATAGAAGGAGAGAAAAATCCATTAGAACAGGAAGCGAATTGCTTTGCGGCAAATTTGTTAGTTCCTCTTTGTTTTCTTCAGAATCTAGTCGATCAGAACATCTCTGATAAAGAGATTGCAAATATTTTTCGAGTTTCTGAAGCAGTTATTGCTTTCCGACGGAGCTTGCTCAATGAATAAGAAAAAGCAAAAAATTAGTAAATACGAAACTATAGCAAACAGCACTACAAACATTGAACCTTACAGGTCTTCAAAAAAGGAGGAAATCCTTGAGTGCCTCGGACATGAAGATGCGATCCAAATAATACTCGCGGCTCTCGGAAATCGTAAAGATGCTGATACAATTTTCATTAATGCTTTATTAAAAAGTCCTAAATTTTGGTTTTGCATGTTGGTGCTGTCCATGTTCATTTCGGGTTTATTTTGCTACCTGTTTTATTGTTTCCCTGAAAAAGCAGCACATGCTGTTGAAAAATCCATAAATTCTAAAATCCCGGATCTTCTTCCTATGGTCCTCTAAAATCTTAAATTTTGCGATAGAAGGCCATGTGTGCTCTTGGAAGATCGAAAAATTAAGTGATGATAGTTCGAAACAGTATCCCTAGACGCGAAAGGCTAGGTTAGCAATGAGTCAAAAAACGATTGACTCTACCAAATATATTTGGTAATATAGAAATATAGCAATTGGAGATAAGAGTGCCTATCAGTGGAAAAGAAATGCGAAAACTCTTTTATAAGGCGGGCTATGAGCTTGTTCCTGGGGCAGGAAAAGGGAGTCATTGGAAACTGTTTAAGGGAAATGACACGGTAACTATTCCTAATCACAAGGAATTAAAAAAAGGGCTGGAACATTCTCTTAAAAAGAAATTAGAAGAAAATAAATAGAGGAATTCAACCTATGAAATATCATTTCAAAGTACACAGAGAAGGAAAAGGATTCTGGGCAGAGTGTATTGAATTGTCGGGATGCTTCACTCAAGCTGATTCTATGGAGGAGCTACGGAGAAATATGGAAGAGGCTCTGAATCTTTATATTGAAGAACCAGAAGATTCAAAAAAATTGGCTCCTCTCCCTGATGACACTATTACTCTATCGCGTAGCGTTGTAGAAGTCCCTGTAGACACTTCAATCGCTTTTGCATTCATGGTTAGATACAACAGAATTCAACAAGGTCTTACACAAAAAGAAGTTGCAGAGAAGCTAGGATTTGATAATATTTATAGCTATCAAAGATTGGAAAGCAAAAAATGCAATCCTTCGTTGAAAACTCTCTCGCTATTAAAGAGAATATTTCCGAACCTCTCTGTAGATTCCGCATTAAACTCTAAGTATCTATAGAAGATTTCATTCAGGAGAATTTTAGTGATCTGCCAAATTGGACGATTGTTTTCGTGGTTCTCTGAATCGCGAAGGTCCTTCTCAAAAGTCCCTTGGGGAATTAATAGGGATTGCTCAAACGAAAAGAAGAGCTTTACCATCTCCAAATTATTTTTCTCAATGGCTAGAATTTATGGGATTTTACTAGAACCATCAAGCAAGTTAATATCTGCTCCATAATTGATATTTCGAGTTACTCTAGAATAACAAGTACTGCATGACATTCTCCATACATACTTTTTGCTTTTCCAACCATTTTGTTTGCGTTGTTAATTCCATAGAAAACTTCGAATTTATTCCAAAAAGGATTTGAAGGGATTATTTGAATACCATTGTACCCACCTGACTCCTGTTTTGATACTATGCAATGACCCAAATAACTGTGAATGATAACATCCTTATCGTTATTTTTTATAACACCGTGAGGAGGCCCACCACTAGACGTTCCAAAAAGTTTTATATTTTTTGTAAGTGGATCGTACATCAGAGATTCAAAGCGATTTGATTCTATTTGACGAACAAGGGTGATTTTCCCATCCCTGCTGATAGACAAAGCTTTACTAAAATAAGATGGTTGAGTTTCTGGAAAAAGTTCTTCCGCAGGCCCGTTTTTCCACGATACTCCTTTATAAACGCTAGATAATGTTTTACCTTTATAAACTAATGTGTAGTTAGAATAGCCTACGATATCTCCATGATCACTTATTCCTACAGCTACACTTTCATCTCCTCCTAAACCAATACCCCCATGTAATACTCCGAGATCATTCATTGCTCCTTCGAACCAAATAAATGCATGAATCTCTTTAGTGCTATTACGTAAATGGCTTAGGTTTCCAGTTTCTGAATAGCCTACTACCTGTCCTTTGGCGTTCATGTCCATTACCCAAGTATTTGCTCCCCCTAAAGAACCAATATCGCAAAATCCCGTAACAGGATCATAAAAAAAACCTCTTTCAAACCCGTTTTCTTTATACTGCCCTGCAATTTGTTTGTTGTTGTTGATTACTTTTGGGGTCGATGAAATTGGCAAATCAACGAAAGAGACCCCTTCTTTCTGGCTCCATAAAAATACATAAGAAGTTCCATTAAGTTTGTATGTTCCAACAACCTGATCAAAATCGTTTATCGCATAGGCAACACTTTCATCACTCTCTAAAGTACCAAGATCAACAACCATGTGTTTTAATGTGAATGCTTCTAAAACTACATGACAGAAGAAAAACACAACCGTAGCTAAAATAAAAACACTTTTCTTTAATAATTTCATTGATCCACCAAATTATATTTTTCAATCATAATTACGAATATGATATACGTTTAAGTAATTTCTTCAAACATGTATTTGCTGTATTTAATGATTGAAATTCATTTTAGAAAAACCGAACATTTCAGAGGTGCAATGTATTGCATAGGATGTGTTTTCGATAATATTTATTGTAAGTAAATTAATTCTTGAAGGAGCCCAACATGAAGATGCAAAGCCTTTGAAAGGGTTTAATGATCGGGTATAATGGAAGTCGTAGCCGATGAAAGAAATAGCACATTCAGAGAGGTTTATACGGTGCGATTTGACGAAGCAATTTATGTGCTGCATATCTTTCAGAAAAAAAGCAAGAAAGGTATTGCAACCCCTAAACCAGATATGGACTTGATCAACCAAAGATTAAAGTGGGTAGAGGCCATTCAAAAGGAACTTTATGGAAAAAAGAAAACAAAAAAATAAAGCTGAAGAGATTGAATATACAATCGGTTCAGGAAATGTCTACTCTGATTTCGGGTTTCCCAATCCTCAAGAAGCGGACACAAAAGCAGGACTCGCAATGGCGATTACAGCTATCATTAAAGAGAACAATAGGACCCAGCAAGAAGCAGCTGAAATCATCGGAATTGATCAACCTAAAGTTTCCAAAATCATTAGAGGATTGCTTTCTGAATTTACGATCGAAAGACTCATGAAATTTTTGAATAATTTAAACTATGACATTGAACTAACGTTGAAGAGACATACTGTTCAGACAACTTTGCCAGCAATACATGTTGTCATGTCATCAAATCCCAAAACTCCCGAAGCGAGAAACTAATCCCTTCATCATTTTCACAGCCGGGATTACTTGACCTTTTGTATTTTGGCCATGAACTTATTCCGTTGATGTTTAGCCCTTCATGAATTTCTCGACCTCTTTTCTTGGAATCTTAAATGGACCCTTATCGGCAAATCTGAAGGCTTCCATCTGACCGGACTTGATCAGATTCCTGATCATTATTTTTCCGACATTCAGGATGCTTGCTGCTTCTTCAACAGTGAGAACTTCTTCACCTTTAACTAGGCGATTAATCTCATGGGCTGGTATGCGTAGATATTTGCCTACGTAAACCGTTTTTATGCGTCCAATTTTGATAGATCGACGCAGTGATGGTAAAGAGATTGATAAGATCTCACATGCTTCTTTGGAGTCGTAAAGACGGTCTTTCATTAAGTCTTCCAATAACTTCTGTCGCTTGTTTGGAAGCTTTTTTATATCATCGATTAACTGATCTAACTTCTTCTCTAAGCTGCCATCTTTAGCATACGATGAATGCTTGCGTGATTCCATTCTGCCTGTCCTCTGTTAAAAGCTCCTCTTTTGTTCATTTCAAAGGCTATTTTCCGAATTGAAAAACCGCTTTCTCGTAATTCTCTTATTTGATTTAGGATGCTTTGTTCTAGTTCGTTTTCTTCTAGATGAATTTCGTCTTTGGATAGTCTGTATCCAAATGGAATGTGTCCAACTCGCTCACCACGATCTTTTTTTGCACGTAAAGCTGATTTCGTTCTGGATTTGATCAATAGACGCTCGAATCCTGCAAATAGGTCAGTCATTCCACGCATCATATAGGACATAGGGTCGTCTTGATCGCCTTGTGTCCCTTCATCAGCACAGCTGATAATTTTCGCTTTCTTTTTGTTAACCGCCATTTGAATGAGAACCATTTGATCGCCTCGTGCCAAACGATCACGCTTTGCAACGAGCAGGATATCCCCTTTCTTTAGTCTGTTAATAGCCTCCATAAGGCCCGGGCGTTCTTCTATCGATGATGCTCCACTAATTCCCTCATCGCGGAAAATATGGCTGATTTCACTGCCTGATTTATTAGCATAATCCTTCATAGACTTGATTTGTGCTTCCAGGCCTAGCCCTGAGTCGGCTTGCTGATCTGTACTTACTCTAATGTAACCAATGACTTCCATGATCTTCCATCGTTTTGATTGAATATTAATTCGCGGAGATGATATTAAAGTGGTCCCAAATAGTCAAGAGTGTATTTATGTGATTATCTGTCTGTAACGGTACCGTCCGGTGGCGTGACAGCCAATGAATGACTCGATGATCAGTAATCCGGTAAATGGAAGTATTTTTGGTAAAACATGCAAATAATCACGATAGCGAATCAGAAGGGTGGTTGCGGAAAATCGACCCTTACAGTAAACCTAGCTGCTGCTTTGGCTGAGAAGAAAAAGAGGGTTCTCGTTATCGATCTTAACCCTCAGGGCTCGAGCAGTTTGTGGCTCAAATGCCAGAATGATTCCAAAGGCTTATTTAATGTCTTTACAGAAAATATCAGTATTACTGATATTATCGTCAAATCCAGGTTTACAGGGTTAGATGTTATTCCCGCTAGCCAGTGGTTAGTTGGTGCTGATAAGACGCTTTCATCAGAAGCTGGGGCCGAAATGATATTGAAGAATCATCTTCGAAAGCTTGGGAAGAGTTGGGACTATTGCTTGATTGACACTCCACCTTCGTTAGGGCTTTTGTCTTTGAATGCTATGAGTGCAGCACATTCTGTTCTCATTCCAGTTGAAACAAGAATCATGGCTCTTCAAGGCCTTATGCAAGTCACAAAGAAGATTCAGGTGGTTCGTGAAAGGCTTAATCCAGACTTAGAAATCCTCGGGATATTGCCTTGTCGTTTTGATAAGAGAACCAGATTATCTCAGGATGTGCTGTTAGAGCTAAAGAAGCGACTAGGTGATAAGCTTCTTCCAGTCTACATTCGAGAGAGCATCAAGTTAGCTGAATGTCCATCATTTTGCGAACCTATCTCTGTTTATGATCCGAAAGGAGCAGGTGCGGAGGATTTCCGTGCGTTGGCTAAATTAATTATGAAACGAGGGCTTAACAAATGAGTAAAAATGAAAGAAAGACTAAAATTGGAAGTGATTTAATGGATCAGCTTAATGGCAACCCTATCGACTTCTTGACGAAGCCAACACAGAAGATTGAAAAGTCTACGAAGAACATGAACTTGAATGGAAACAAGCGAAATCAACTAAGTTCTCTTAATGTTCCTGAAAGGCAAAAATCTCAAGAAAAAGAACGTATGACGGTCCAAATTAGCAAGGACACTATTGAGAGAGTAAAGAATTGCGTTTATTGGGATCGACTGACAGTAGCTCAATTCGTGGAAGAAGCCTTAAAAGCTGCTCTTTCAATCGCGGAAGCAAAGAATGGAAAGCCATTCCAGAAAAGACGGTCCGAGCTTAAGCCCGGACGTCCAATAAAATAACATAAATTGTAGAGAGAAGCCCCTACTTACTATTTAAAAACAACAGTTTGATGGTTCTCATGGGTTCTTATTTCCGCCCAGGTGTATTTATGACTGAAATAACTTCTGTGCTCTGTGAATTCATTACGCATATCCATGAGAGCTCCATTATCAGCTATAATGAACTGAGCACCTCTTCTCGGGCCTGCCATGTTTGTATATATAGTACTATCTTCGTATTCAGCAACCTGTTGTAACCAACCATCAACAGTATATTGATATGAAATAGCGTAAGAAGTAGTCGGATTTCTTTTTTTTAACCTTACACCAGATCCAAAAAGATCTTTCATCATAGTATCGATATCTTCACTCGAAGACTCTTCATTTGAGGGAATGGACTGACCTAATTTGCTAAAATTTTCATGCATTTCATTATTAGATTGATCTGCACACAGTGAAAAAGTCAAAAACATAGTCACAAACATCATTGCTGTTAATTTTTTCATAATATTCCTTAAGTTAGTTTTCAAATTGAATTAAATGACCTCTCGATCATCCTAAGTACATTTTCTCAATCATCTAGGCTGTATTGACATATTTACCAGCTTACACATAAATGAAGAAAATACAGGTATTATCAGCATGCAGGGTATTTTCTGTAAAGAAAGTAATTGCTGTATTACATATAATTGTGATATATAAATATTTTACTATAACCCATGTGTTTTTCACCGCATGACAATACTGAACAACTATCAGAAAAAACCTCTGGAATCTACTTTAAAATATGTCTCAAAAGGAATGCATTGACGGATACCCCCTTCCACCCCTTAAACTGCAAATACCTGAAGGAATTGGATTGCAAGAAATCTTAATTGATGTTAAGTTTTCTTAACTCATTCTGAGTATGGCATTGGATCAGAGGCTTCGCCGAAATAGCATTGTGAATGGTTTACACTGCTAAAACAGCCATTCCATTCGCCTACAAGTCAAGTCGTGTTTTCGGCACTCCATTCTATCTTCAACTCAATTAGAAATGCATTTTCTATATTTTTTACGGTTTACTTGTTTTTGAGTCCATTATAGATGGTTTAGCATTGTGCTCTATCATTCGAATCAGTCAAGTTAACCGATTTTATGTTAGGTTGTGATGGCAAAGGAAATTTTCTCAAGGAGAAATATATGCATTTAAGCATAGACAACCACAGGCTGTATAAAGTGCCTGAGTTAAGCAAAATCTTAAGCCTTCCGATTTCAAGTGTACGCCTACTTTTAAGGGAAAATAAAATAAAGGCAACAAAGCTTGGAAAACATTGGTACATTACCGGACAAGAGATAAAATCTCGTTTTAATATTAAAGGAGGCTATCATGGCATTGAGTCCAATTGATAAAGCTCTAGTCCGGATGGCCAAAGATCGCGATAAGATGCAAATAAAGCAGGCTGCAAAGGATCTAAAACAATATAATAAAATTCAAATAAATCAAGCTGCAAAGGACCTGAAACAGCGTGATAAGTATTTTGCAAAATGCGCGCATAGAGATCAGAAAAATCTTCAGAAAGAACTTATGAATATAGTAGGATAAAAAACTTGCTGCGAGCCTGAAGTCTCGCAGCTCTCCTATTATCTACTTTTCTCGTGTCATGCGATACTTCCGAATGTCTTCGTTAGCCGCTTTTGCGAATTGGATCATCTCCAGATACAAATCGTCGATGAATTGCTTCTTGAGATCTGGTGTAATGCTAGGGTCATTCCAGATGTTATTTATCTCTCTCTGACATGCTTGCATTGCCTTGTATGAGCTTTGAAGCGTTCCATAGTCGTAGATCTTATCGAAACGCTTGTAAGCCTTTTCAAGATCTGCTTCCGATTCGATATCCATCTTTTCAGCGTGCTTGAATGACTTGATTCGGGATGTCGCATTAGCATAGTTGTCGTAGAATTTCTCGATAGACCTTGTGCTTGCTCGGGGAAATCTTGCAGAGAAAGCGTCAAGACCTAACATTTCCGTAACCGATTCTGTTGGTCCTTGTATTTTATCGATGAACCCAGCTGATTCCAGAGAAGCATTTGAGATCTTGATCATGAGCTGACCGAGACCACCACCCCAAGAATTAATGAAGTGATCGATGATCGCCGGTGATGCTGCCTTTGATCTTGTATCCTGGCCAAGCATGTAACTCATTGCACGGCCAAGAAGCCTAGCTGTGCTTGAAGTATGATTCTTATATTGATACTTGCTTATCAAGTCTTCTTTGCCATGAGGAATGATTCGAGAGTTAGTGAAGAAGTTCTTGTTGGCCCAGGTTTCTATTAATGGGCTTGCAAATGCCGGTGTAAAGCTAGGTGACATCGCATCTATGACGCTGCCCATGAATCCTTCAAATGCTTCAGGATCTTTCTTCATGAAGTAATTGAACATGCGCTGAGTCAATCCATGTGCAATCACACCTGTCTCGAACGGAACCGGAATTTTCAAGTACTGACCATTAACAGGCACAATGAAGTTGAAATCCTTTTCTTCTTCGTAGAATTCCTTGACGTTCTCATCATCTTTGTTAAGCCACGCAAGCATCAAGCTAGGAATCACAATGAACCCGAGAATCCTTGGTAGGAAGTTCTTCCTATCTGCCGGATTAACCAAAGTGCGGATGAGCTTGTCTCCGCCTTGAACCGTTGCATTCCAGAATGGAATAATCTGATTCAACACCTTGGTTTGAAGTCCAATCTTAGCAAAGTCAATACTCAGGTCTCTTGCTGCAAAAGCGGCTATCTCTCGACCAAGTCGGGTGTTTCCTTCCACGGCTAAAGCTTTGCCGAACTCAGAAAGACGGTTCATCTCTTCGCTGATTTCTCCTGCTTGTCTAAGCCAATTGACGACATTATATTTGTTTTTGCCATGTCTTACTTCATCGAGCTTCTTCACAATTGTGTTCCGATCCAAGCTTTGCATCGTAGACATTCCACCACCAGACTTCAACCACTCGACATAGAGCTTGCCTTTTCCTGCTGCCGTTGCAAGCATAGAAAATGGGCTATAAATGGTATCGATGAATAAGCCTGCTGGATCTTTGATCGATCTGCCATACTTCGTGAATAACCAATTGCCCCAGGTGTCTCGAATGAAGTTCTTCTGGACGAATTTAGGATTGAGGATAGCTCCAGCTCTCAATGTCTTTGCAGGGATACGTAAGATCTTAGTGAGTAGTCCAGCTGTATAAGGCGCAAGGCCCTTGCTCCACATTTCATAAATCTCAGGTGATACTTGGTAGTATCGAGGCTTTCCATCAAAGAAGACAGTGACGATGTTCTCACCTGCTGGGTATTGACCAGCACCAAACTTCAAGAAAACGTCTGGTATAGCATCCGCGATGTCTTCTCTTAGCACAGGCTTTCCGTCAGCGTCGTATTCAATCAGATCGTCTAGTCCTTCTTGCTCGAATCGCTTTGCAAGATCTCTTGCTACCTGCTCGCCTTCTATCTTGCCCTTGAGCTTAATAGGTGTTGGTAGCTGCTCTACATATGCGCCAGTATCTTTCATCTTAGCGATCTTAGCTAGGGTTTGGCCTGCCATATTCTTCTCAGCATTCATGATGATGGAATAGGTGTTCTTCAGAATCGACTCTACAGGTGCAATGATGTCACGGGTAGAACCTTTCATACGCTTGATCGGCTTGCCAGCTTGGATTCTGCCTGCGCCTGATGCTGCTCCGCCTTTCTCTGCCTCCATCACTCTTTGGAATGGCACGTACATCAAGTTATTAGCCTTGATCATTTGGTATTGTTCGCTGGAAAGAAGGCCTGAATCTCTCGCGTATCTCAATAGTGTATCGTTGTACTTGTCTAATTCCTTGGCTAGATCACCGTACTTTGGCCTTAGTTCTTCCTCTACTGCAACCGCATCGCCTAAGTTAATTCCAGTATCGACCTTCTGACCAGCCTTCTCTATGGACCTTCTAGCTATCAGATAGTCGTTGAATTCGCGATATGACTCCTCATTTGGGAGTTTCTTCAGAATGCTTCTAAGGCTTCCGTTAACCTTGTCTAGGGTCCTTGCGTTGAATGTCTCATGCAGAACGAAGACGTCTCCCTTGCCAACAGCCCCTTTCAATACACGAAGGGATCTATACAGGTTTCTCGGATCCTTCAGGTTCTCTACTTCATGTAGTGGAATGCCGAAAGCTTCCGCAACTAGCCTTTTAGCAGGGAAAACATCGTCCAGGAATTGAGTCTTTAGCTTATCCAGGTTCAGGTTATCCTTCACCCAATCAACGATATTCGCTAGTCTGCCTTTGTCTTCTCCGTAACTAGTCTGTGCTCTAATACGTGATTGCGGTGTGCCATGCAGGTATTTGTCGTAGTAGTCTCGGGCTTCTAAGAGAGCATTCTTCATTTCTGGATATTGTGCGCCTAGATCAGATTCAAACTTCTCATAGAACTTAGGAGCCAACTCTTTTGCGATGTCTGGATTGGTTACGTATAGGCGTGTGAACTCAGCAAAGCCTTCCATTCCCCAAGGCTCATAATGAGCTAATGGCTTCAGTTCATCTAAATATGGAGTCAACGCCGACTCTATATTTCGAGTTTGTTCCTGCGGCGTTTTAGCATTTCCACCGTATAGAGTTGTGTGTAGGTTGTGCCCGATCTCATGTGCTGCCGTCTCGACATCGTTATCTTTGAGTAAGCGTGTAACCTTCGGCCAAAGCTTATGGATGCCTGCCGCGTTCTTCTGCTTGATCTTACCCAGACGAATAGGATCGTTGAAAGCCTTTCTGAATAGGTCTATGATCTTTGACCGAGCGACTGCTTGCTTCTTGCCGACCACTGGCTGACGAGGGCGCGTTTGTTTAGGATGAACTTGAGTAGGTTTATTCGTTGCTGTCTTAGAAGCCAGAGTTTCTTCTGTCTCGGTTAATCTTTTAGATTTCTTAGCTCTTTCATTAAACTCTCTCTCCTTCACTGTAGCCCAATCAGTGAATTTGTTCGCGCTGATCTCTTCCGGCCGCTCCTTGTAAGGCTGCTTTTCTCCATGTGTAAGTCTAACAGGAAGTCTGCCTTTTCTGTCTTGCAATGCATGAATGGCTTCGTGTAATACAACCTCATTTGCACGATAATCTCCACCTGGATGATCATAATCCTTAGAGATCGTTATCGGCTCATTTTTAACGTAAAGCCCTCCAGGAACAATATTTTTGTGGGCAAATCTTATTGGGTATTCCAAAACATCTTTCAGAGCTTCTCTCACCTCCGGGCTTTTGATGTAATCACCGACCTTTCCATCTGGAAAATATTTCTGTACTCCGGATTCGGTGTATTTTGGCTCGTTTTCTGGCAACTCTTCTTTGACGGGCTGTTCAGGTTGTTTCTTCAGACGATTGAAGATCATCTGCCTTGCTTGCTCTGCTAGCTTGGAGGATTCTCCCTCATCACCAGCCTTTGACCAAGCGTTAGAAGCGTCGATAAGCTCTTTTTCTTCTTGCGTGAGAGGAATAGCCTTGTGAGAATAGAACTCTTTTCCGTTCTCATCTTCCTCTCTCACTGGAATGGTTGCAACGCTTTTCCCTGCTTGTGCTCCAGTAGAAACATGCTCGGGTTTTTCCAGTACGGCATTTTCTGGAAGGGACAACTCTTTTGTAGGTTCTTTGCCTTCCGGTCTCTTGAACTCTGCTAATTCTGTCTCTGCTTTTGGCTTGGTAATCGGTTCTTTTGGTTTCGCATTTCCTACAGGAGAAACCTCAATCTCTGCCTCTGCTAATCCTGAAGTCTCTGCCGCTTTAGCTTTCTCAAACAAAACCTCGATGTCTTCAGGCAAGACTTCACTTTTGAGCGGTCTGCCAAACTTGTATTTCACATAGTTTTTGGTCGAATCCCACAGCTTACTTAAGACTTCTTTTGCTGTGACACCTTCTTGCTCGGCTATTCTGCTAACCGACTGCTGAAATGCCACACCTAGGCCAAGAGTTTGAAGAACACCGTCAATCGCTGCCCATGTTGCGCCTTCTTTAAGTAATTCTTTAGGCTCTGGAATCTCGCCTTGAATTAAAGTCTTTCCGGCCTTGTGAGTTGCTCCAGTCAGTCCGAATCCTGTCATTCGAGCTAATGCCTGAAGACCTTGTTTAGCTATAGGAGACTTTGCTGCTAAACTAACTAGTGGCTTACCAATGTAATTGTACAATTTTGCAATAGGTAAATATGAGCCTATGGTTTCACCTAAACCGACCATCAGATCTTCTTCATCTGGTTTTAGACCTGGAATATGCTCTGTTGCTCCGAGAGTTCCTCCAGACAAAATACCTTTCGTGAAGCCTTTCGACTGTCTCATTTCTCGTTCAGTCGAGAGATCCTTTGCATACTGCATACGATCGTAGGCAGACATTTTTTCCCGTTCTTCCGGTGATTTCTCTTCGAAATAAACAGGCTTGCCATATGGCTTTGGAGTGAATTTGTCGAGGAAACTTTGTTCTTCAGGTTCTTCTTCTGATGGCAGAGCATATGATTGGAGTTGCTCGAGGATTTGATCTTCAAAAGACGGCTTGGCTAGTTGATTGAATCGGTCCTCAAATGAAGGTTGTTTTCCTTGATTCTTTGAATTGCTTGGCGTTTGACCAGATTCGGAAGATAGCTTTCTAAACCTATCCTCGAATGAGTTCGGCTCATTTTTTATCTTTTGGAATCGCTGATCAAACGCTGCTGTCATTGCGCATACCTCTCTAAAGCGAGTTGTTTGGCTAACTCGATATCTCCACCAGATTCGGAAATGAGTTGTTTTATCTCATCATCTGAAAGGTTGTCTAAAATGGAATCTATGTCTTCATTAACTTCTTCAACCTCTTCCTCCTCTAGGAATTCAGCAGCATCTGTTTTCCAAATTTTCAGCTTAGGATATGAAGAAGGGTCTTTAGTGAGCTTCTGTAAGTCTGCTTTCTGTAGTGCTTCTAGCTTTGAGATTTGCTCTTTAATGTCCTTTTTCTCTCCTAATTGAACATATCCCTTCAACTGAGCATTAAGGTTTGAAATCTTATGTTGGTAGGCTCTCTGAACCATCGTCTGACGTGCTCGAACCTCTCGATCTCCAACGCTTCTGCGTACTTCTTGACGGTCTTTCAACTCTGTTAATCGTGATTTGACCTTGAAAGGTGTCTTAGAATCTCTTAGAACATCTTGGAGTGTGTCCATATCACCACTCAAAATTGCATCATATCCTCGAGCAAACTGATCTCCTGCAACTTCTTCGTTTGCTTCTGCACGCTTTTTGAGCTCAACATTCTTCATTTGCCGAACGAAATTCGCAAGATCTTTATCATGCAAACCAAGCTCGAGAATTTCACGATCGGGAACATCGGCAAAGCTGCGCTGATCTTTTGCCCCTGTATTACCACTGAAACTTATTTCTGGTTCTTGAAGCTCTCCATGTTCACCTCTAAGTGCTCCTCCGACAGAAATTCCTCCTTCTGGTTGGCCGCCTCCCAATATATTCTCAGTAAGTTTTTTCTTCTTTTCAAGATGCTTCTCTTTCTGCTGAGCATCCAATTCCGATTGCAGGATGGCCATTCTTTCTTTCTTGTCGTGTATGCCTCTCAAATCCACTCCATAAGCATTTTTGATGGCTTCATTCTCTTCATCAAGTTTTTGTGAAAGTTGCCTCCTCTCTACGACTTTGCCAAGACCTTCTAAACCGGCTCCCACAGCCTCTGCAAACATCTGACTCTTGCTAGGACCTCTTGGAGCTGGGCTTCCGAATACTTGAAGAACCATAAGAACCTCTCACTTAGGAGTTTGTAAGTCTCCAGTTTAACATATGAGCAAGGTTTTTCCTAGAAAAATCAAGTAATTTTTAGCATAATTTATCTTACGGAAATCGCGATGGGGAGTATGTATGAATGAATTTTGCTGATTACACAAAAGTTATCTTGAACTAGGACTTGAGTTTTTCCAGATCATTCACAAACTAAATCTCTAGATTGATCCATGATCTCATCCAGGAGTGATTTAGCGCTCAAATCAGCTGTAACTTTTTGCTCTGATTTCTGGTGAATGCCGTGATCGTGAGACAAAATCAACGCACACATCGGATAACCGAATTTCTTTGAAATGCCGCCTTTGTACAAAACAACCCTTTGCTTAGTTTTAAACATGTCATAAGCTTCTGAAAACTTTTCGTTTGCCTTCACCCATTCGTTTAATCGCTTGTAAGAATACCCCCTCGACAAGCAAAAATCTTCGATGAAAAAGTTCTTTTCATCTTGCCATAGCCAATCAAGCAATGCATCTGCTTCGCTCTCTATCATTTCCTGAGTGTAAATCTTAGGTCGACCACCTTCTCCAAATATGTTGTATGGCTGATGTCCTCTAGGTGCTACCATTTATCCCTCCTTAGAGTATCCGGAAACCTTTCAAATGAAGAACAATCTAGATTACCCTTCTTCCTCTCTCATGCTTGCGACTTTGTTATTAAACTCTTTGTCTTCCAGATACTTTCTGAAGATCATATGCTTAAGAACGCATCGATCTAGTAAGCCGATAGGACACATTATGGCTCGTCCTATGATTGGGAATATCATTTTGTCTTCAAAATGCATTTTAATTATACTAGCCACCTTATTCACATCGTGTCCTTGAGAGGCTAAATCATCGACAAATTGCTCTAAGCCCTCCGAATCAGACATCGAAAAGAATTCAGGAGTTCGTTTCTCTGTAAGAGCATCCCAATCGATGGTTCCTAAGTCTTCATCGTGGATCAACACGTTTGCGTCATAGAATAGGTCGATAACAAAATTCCCGACAAAGAACTCTCGAAGCTCTTCTTCAGTGAAATATGCATTCCTTGGTTTTATGTCGTAGCTTTTTCCATCTGACTCGATAACAATAGCCCTTAGGCCTTCGGATTTTTTTTCGAATTCTGTCATAAACAACTCTTCCTAAATAAATTACATTCACACTATGAAATAATTACTTTATGTTTTCAATCTTATTTTCGTCGATAGGACGCTGTTGGCCTTCTTTTTAGTGGAGGTGGAGTTACCCAAACCCTCTTTTGTGTATTCGGTATCGGCTTTAATTCGGTCTGTGCTGGATTATTTTTCTCCTCAGGTGACAATGGATTGACTTCATCCTCTTTTACCTTTTGATGGGAATTAAGCGGATTCTCTGAAAGTCTCTTCTCAATGAAAACACGCCCTTTCTCTCGAATGGCATCTATCAATTGCTTTTGGGTCTCACGATCTTCGAAACAAATGAACGGATAGCGAATCGGCTTTCCATTCCGATGATCGTTTGCTACCCTTCCAGGCAATGAGAAAAACCAGGAATTTTTCCGTTTGGTGACATGAATGCCTAAGATATGGATTCCGATGTCTGATAAACAAATGCGTAATGTTCCTGATAGATACCCTGTTCCTTGATCTATTTCGATTGGGAAAAATTCGACAATTTCAATATTCATAAATGTTCCTTAAAATGGAAATTGCGGTTCAGTGTAGTTATCGTATGTCGCTGGAGGGACTTGGACTGTCTCTTTTGCAAGCAAGTCTAGTGCAGCTCTTTGCAACCTCTCGAAGATTTCAGGAGAAAACTTAACCAAGCTGAAATGCTTCTTCTGATTCTCTTTTGTTAAGAATTCTTTCGATGGCAGTGAAATCCATCTTTTACCATCCTTCTCAAAGAGCGTGCAGTCTCGAAGTGTCAACTCACCCCACTTCTCGATTTTGATGTCGAACTTTCCGATAAGGAATCCTTTTCCGATTGGTTTGTAATTCTCAATTTTCATTTCAAACTCCTATGTTTTTTTTCATTTTTCTTCTTATTTCAGTTAAGTTAACCATAATCCATTCGCGAAGATCGACTCCTGCAAAATACGCATCTCCAGCCGACTTTCCATCAGGAGTGAAAATACAGTGAATCCCAGGAAACATTTTTTCCCATCGAACCCAAGCCAAAGCTCCAGCCTCATCAAAATCAGGACAGAAAAGAATCATTGGTGTTTTCTTTAGAAGCTCATAAGTGTGTAGATCCAAAGGTTTAGTAGAACCACCAAGAGCGATGCAATAGACGAGATCAGAAGCGAATTGCTGAACTAAAATAGCATCCAACTCACTTTCTATCACGAATCCTACGTCCAAACATGTGTCTCCATATATTGAATAACAACTCTTTGAACCTGATAACTCTGCATACTTCGGCAGTTTGTCTCCTTCTTTCCATGCCGTTCTTCTTACTTTAATCTTGGTGACAGATCCATCTATCCCTAAAGTTGGAATAACAATACCTTTAGGCAACCAAAACTTCTTAAACGTTCCATCTTCTTTTTTATCTGGAAGCAATCCCCAAGTTTCTCTTTCTCTAAAAATATCTCGTCCAAATTCTCCAGGATTGATTCCGACCTTGAATCGAGTGATCGTCTCTAAATTAAGTCCTCTTTGCGCTGTCAGATGAGATAATGCATTAGAATTCTTCATTAGCTTCTCATGACACCAGTTAACACAGGAGAAAGCTTTCTCTTTCCATGTGTTTGATGGCTCTTCAGCTATCGAAAATTTAGGCCCAGATCGTTTTCTCTCAATCCCAAGATGGCGTTTCGGAGCGATCCTAAGTTGAGCACAGGCCTCTTTGTATCCAAGTCCATGAAAGTCGCACAGAAATGTAATTGCATTACCATATTTTCCGCAGATACGGCAACTATACCGACCACCTTCATACTCTCCATTTGAATTGCTTCTCTGAGGCCAGATAAGGAACCGATCATCCCCGTCTTTGCAAAATGGACACGGCGAGGAATATTCTCCCCCATGAGTTGAAGCTTTCTTTCTTGGCGTGTAAGCCAATTCCTCAATCAAATCTCTAATATCCATTTTCTACCTTACTTTCATCCTCTCAAATTTAATCTACTAAAGTTCATTTACCGGTAAATGAACTTTGATAAATTCAACAAACCTGTTTAAAGCTTATTCTGTGCGGTAAATGACTGGTAAATGAATTTTGACAGACACTATCTTAAACATCTAAACAGTATTTTGAATCGTTCTCTAAGTTCATTTACCAGTCATTTACCAGTAAATGAACCTAAAATTCACTTCATTTACCACCACTACTTCGTAGAAGTGGTGGTAAATGAAGTGAATGCTCACAATTAATTCTTTTTTTCCTTAGAACTGTCGATCCAATAGACCCAAGGATTTCTACTACTTTTTTCTCTCATTGGATCACTCAATCCATTCTGACATTTTTTCTCTTTGACCAACTCTTCTAATAATTTAGTTGTGTAGCTCTGTGATTTCAAGAGCACTTCAGATAACGATTTACTATTAAAGCGTATGCCAGAATGCCGTTCCATTTGATCTAGAATAGTCTTTTTATCATCTGCTTTTGTCTTAGTTCCCTGCTTATCACTGATTGGACCATTCCAGAGCACACGAACGCTAGAAGCCCCTTCTTGAGGGATAAGACTAAACCTTTGTGTTTCCCATTGCTCACCGTCTTTCAACTTAGAGCAGATCATTTCAACTTCTGTATTACCTTTTTTTATCTCGATCATAAAATCCATTGCTCCTCTCATTGCCGAGCTTCCTCTTTCAGAAGTTCCTCCTTTATTTGTGTGATGAACGAGAATTACTGCGCATCCAAGTTTATCAGCTACAAATCGACAAGACTGCAAAACTTTACCCATATCTTGCGCGCTATTTTCATCTGCGGAGACAGTTGCTGTATGGAGAGTATCGATAACGAGAACATCTAAAGATTCGGCTTCTTTCATCAACTGGCGGTCTTCCCATTCTTCAACAAACGTCTTAATAGTACCTTGAACGCTATTATATCCTTCGTAAAGTTGTGGAGGGGTTGAGAAAAAAGTAAAATTATTTAGAGTTTTAATGTTGTAATATTTAGCTGCTGATTCAAATCTAGATGGGAGGCCACTAATGCCTTCGCCAGCGCAATAAGCTACATTTAGAGGCTTATTTACGCAAAATTTATTTGACCATTTTCCGCCTATACAAAGGTTTATTATCATATCGATAACCAGGAAAGTTTTTCCACATCCTGGTGCACCATAGATCATGCCAATGTCCCCTGCTCCAAAAACTTGATCTAAAAACCATTTTTTAGGGGGTAAATCTATAAGTTCTTTAAACGTTCGTGGTTCAAAGATATTCTTTGTTTCCTTAGATTCATCTTTAATTTGTTCTGTGTTGTTTTCTTTGGAACAGCCTATAGTCCTTAAGAGTTTATCAACGTCTCTTCTTCCGCTAGCTTTACGAAGCTTATTCTCTCTTGTTTCATCTTGCTTAATTGACATGGATTGTGTCATAATGATATCATCAAACTTTGTTATCTGGCCGTTCAAGTTGTTTCTTGGCGGCTTTTTTATTTCCGGAATTCAACCCAAATCTTGTGTTTCTTATAAATTTCTAATCGCTTGTTAAAGCTTCCTCCAGCAAATCCGCAATCGTCTTTCAGGTCATACACAAAAGCTCTTTCTTTACCGTGAGCCGGCCTTACAATCCTTCCAATCGCCTGCATCAACTTAATCTCGCTGGAGATTGGGGCAGCCATTATCAATATACTCCAAGCACTAATGTCAAGCCCCTCGCCAAGCAAAGCTGTCGTTCCAACTGTAACCCTGGATGACTTAATCTTGTCCATGACGATCTCTCGGTTGCTTTTGCTTAGCTTTCCGTGAGCGACAACATGACTAACGTCTCGTCTTGTCAACATATCTGATAGCTGCTCGGCATGTGCAATGCGGTCTACTAGAACGAGAGTCGGAGCGTCAGACTGTTGCACAAGGTCTATGATGCGCATGTTTCTCTCTGTATTGACCGTCAAGGAGTCTAGATATTCTGACCAAGAATTGAGCAAAGGAGGCTTGAAACCTGTTTTCATTGAATAAACTGTCACCGGAACGGTTGAGCCCATTCCCTCGACTTCTTGTTTATCTATGTTCGATAGAATTGGTCCTACACATAAGTAAATCATTTTTTCTAGGCCATCTCTACGAGATGGTGTAGCACTGACTGAGTATCGGTATTTAGCATTGAGAAGTCCTATGACATCGTAGAAAGTCGATGCTGGAGCATGATGACCTTCATCAAGTAGAATCAATCCAAATACATTGGACAAGGCTTTCATCTCTTCATCTCTGGAAGCTAACGTCTGAATCATCGCAATTGTGATTTGCTCATCTACCGACCACTCGCCATCTCCTATGACCCCGGCCTTTAATCCAAGTCTCTCTTCGATGACGGAAGCCCATTGTTTTGCAAGCTCTAAACGGTGTACGATGATGAGAGCCTTTTGCCCTCTTTTACGTATGATCTCAATTCCTATGAGAGACTTTCCGCTTCCAGTAGGGCTTACTATAACTCCTTCATCTGACTTCATAGCCTCTTCGACCGCACTCACTTGATATGGTCTCAGTGTTGCCTTCAATGCAGGATATTCCGTTGGCTGTGTAGATCGGAGATCCTCAACCTCTACGGTAATATTGTGTTCTTGGATTATTTCCTTAAGTCTTTTCATGTATCCACGAGGAAGGACTAAGCTTCCTTCCTGATAACGGCATGTTGAAATGAATCGGTCTGTGTTCCAGTTGCACTTTCTGTTCTTCTCATTGCTGAGATACTTTGGATTCTCAAATGTGTTTTCAGATATGATCTTCGATACGATTTCTTTGTCATCACATTTTAAGAGGATATTTGAGTCAATTCTCAAATTCATTGATATTCTCCCCCAATGAATGTCCTCTGGATTCAGAGTAGGATTGTTCTATATATTGTATTAGAGCCGCTTTCGGAATTGTTGTTGTGTTTTTGCTTGCTCGTAAATAGGGCAAGACACCTGCCCGTAGTAATGTCCAGACTGTGTTTGGTGATCTGAATAATCCAGATTTCACTATTTCTGAGACGGAAATAAATTCCTTATCAGGCAAGCGAGCTTTGAAAATGTCGCTTATAGACTTTTGATTTTCTGACATTGTCTCCTCTTAAGAGATTTTTAACCTCTTGAGAAGAAAACGGTTAGAGATATTCATCTATTCGACTAATATATCCTAAATGGTTGAATACCAAACAACTGTTTGTATAAAATTTACTCTTTTGATATATTGAGATCACAAAAAAGTGCTGTAACTACACACTCATTGGGCCAAAAAGGATGGCAGTCCTTTTTGGCTTTTTTTGATCTCTAACCATTTTCCGTTTTCTTCTCCCCTATTTATCAAGTTAATTTTTTGATTTTCTTTCATCTCTTAAATTTTTGCAAGTTCTTTTACTTAAATAGATTACGTTTAGTCAGTCCTTTCTCAGTAACTCTAGAACCCCTAAACTCCAAATTAAATAAATGTCGGCAAGTTTGTAATTTTTTCTCAAATCCTCAGCAGTACTTTGAAAAACATTAACGCTCTTTAGCGTTCTATCTGAATCCATTGTTTCGCAATCTTTAGAGAATGGAGCATTGAGAGATTCTAGCACTTCATCCATGTGACCCGCATCCTAATCGATTGTGGCATTCTGAATGTGATTTTGAAAGGCTTCTAAGTTAATTATATATCGACCGCCAACCTTTTTAACACACGAAATCGCAATGGGATTTCGAGAATATATCCAGTGCTGCCATTGAGGGAGCCGTGGCCACTTGTGTGTACGACAATACTCTCGTAACTCCATAAGTTGTTCTATTTGCTGCATGTTTACCTCCTAACGCATGAAATCAAGAGGCAAGTTAACACGTTTCAACATTTCTTGCAATAACATATCGTGAGTTTCACGGCAGGTTATTGTCTAAATATCGGTTGTTAAAATTTTTGGCGTGTAAACAGGGTCCAAACCAAGTTGTAAAGACACTTCTTTGAATTTTCGAAAAATGGTTGCGGGATTCAATGCAGCATTTTTCCGACCAGAAAAGATTTTTCCGGTTTCTGAGGTTATAGAAAGACTTCTAATGTCCTCTAAAACATGTTTTGGGTATGATATTTTATATGATTCAAAGCTGATAGAACAGTCTTGGAAGTTGACATCCTTCACTTCAATATTTAGGATTTCTGAAAGAGTTCTGCTGCCACCAAAAAAGAGAAGTTTAGCAACAAGTCTACATTTATCGTCCAATTTAGAAATGAACGTAATATACTCATCATATTCTAACGCTCGTCTAGATATCCTACTCCTATCCGGATCTTCGATTTCAAAAGTGAACATGCGAGTTGTGATAAACATCCATCTGATAAATTCCATGAAAGTGAGGACAAGCATCTCAATCTTAAAGCTATCTAAATCTTTTCTGCATCTCATGTTTTCAATGATATTTAGGAGATATTTTTTCTGAATATTTTTGATAACCAATAAGTCTCCATTTTCATCCTCAAAAGAAATGATATGCTCATCAATGAGCATTTTAGGATAATCAGGAAATCCTTTTTTGACATAGTTGCGCTTGCACCAAAGTAAAAATGCTGCCAGTAAAGGTTGTTCTCTAAGAATGGGAATAGACTTTTTTAAAACCTGATTCACTTTCTCCCTTTCATCGTCAAATTTTTTAATTGAGACTTCTAAATCTCTTACAGGAATTGACTTGAAATACTCTAAAAAAGTCTCATAAGAAAGACGCTGGTTAAAACCAGCGTCTTCAAGATCGATAGATAAATCATATTCAGGCAAAACGAGCTTTTTAGCCATATGCTAAACTTCCTAAAATTTCTTCATTTAACATATTAAGCGGCTTTGCAGTTGATGCGGTTGACATGTGACTGTAACGCTTCACCATCGACATAGACTTATGGCCTAATATATTTCCTATCTCTAAAACTGAAAATCCTTTCATACTCAAATGTGATGCTACAGTATGTCTTAATGTATGCAAACAAACATCTTTTTGCAATCCTGCATCTCGTACAGCTTTCTCCCAAGCATCTCTTATGTCTGCCGGTTTTGTACCGTCAACACTTGGGAAGAAATATTCGCTAATCACCGCACGTTTCTTTCTTTCATTTTTCAGCAACTCTAAAACTTGGGAGCTTAAATGAACGATTCTCGTCTCTCCGTTTTTTGTTCTCCTGAAGGTCACTGTCGCACGATTGAAATCGACATCACCAATCTCCAAGCCGAGAACTTCGCCTTTTCTCGCTCCTGTAGCTAGGAGCAAACTCACAACTGTGTAAAGATGGGGACTTTTGCTTTTGCGACATTCTTCAAGAAGACGATCGATCTCTTCCTTTTCAAGATATCTTTCACGAGGCCTGCCTTCTTTAGGACGTGTGATTTTGGCGACAGGGTTTTCTTTAATCCAGTTCCACTCCTTCACAGCAACGTTAAAGGCTCTGCTTAGAGCTGAGATAAAACGATTAGTCGATGATCCCGTGCGTACAGTATGACGGTAAGTGATAGAACTGAGAAGCTTTTCACGAAGTTCAGCGATCATTGGTGATGTTATGTGACAAAGATAGTAAGGGCCTAGATGCTCTTTCCACCAACTTAACATCATTTTTTGCTTCTTGTATGCATTAGGGTTCTTCGGAAGCTCATTCTCGATATATCTATCGATGAATTCTGAAAAAGTTTTTTCTTTATCTTCTTCTCTTCCAAAATATCGACCAGCCCGAATTTCGGACTCCATGCGTCGAGCAAAAGTTTGAGCTTCCTTTCTTGTAGGATAAGTTTCTGTAATGAGAGGAGCTCCCTCAACCCTTATCCGAACTCGATAGGAAAATTCACCGTTTGCTTTTCTTCTTTTTTGAATTGATGCCATGCTAACAACCTCCATTTGTTTCGAGGTGGACCACTAGTGGACCACGTCGTTTGATTTCAATGGTTAGGAGGTCATGTAGCTCAACGTAAATCGTTGATTATTAAAGATGCTCGGAAAAGGACTCGAACCTTCACGGGGTTGCCCCCAAGGGATTTTAAGTCCCTTGTGTCTACCATTCCACCATCCGAGCAGCAAAGTACAAAAAATTAACCTTTCTTAAATTAAGAAGCAAGAATTTTCAGGCCGATTCTGAAAAAATTACAGAAATTCGTCGGATGCCAGCATAAGCCTTGTCAACAACCTTGCCTGATGATAAAATCCACCTTCAAGAAATGTCCATAAGGGAGAAACATGTCTAGTGAAATTCTCATCGGTGCTCACACCTCTGCTGCTGGTGGTGTTCAAAATGCGCTCTTGGAGGGCAGAGAAATTGGCGCAACGACAATCCAGTTTTTCACAAGCAACCAAAAACAATGGAAAGGCCGCATCCTTACCGAAGAAATCATAGCAGCATGGAAAGAGGCTCTGCAAGAGACCAAGCTGTCACATCTCATGAGCCATGACAGCTACTTAATTAATTTAGGAGGCCCCCGGGAAGAGATCTTAACAAAAAGCCGCCAAGCTTTTGCCGAAGAGATCGAACGCTGCTTGCAATTAGGTGTGTCTTACCTCAATTTTCACCCAGGCGCTTCGTTAGATGGCGATATCCAAGAATGCTTAGACCGGATCGTCGATAACCTCATGCAATGCCGCCCTCTTTTAGAAAAGGGTCACTGCCGCTTACTGCTCGAAACGACAGCGGGGCAGGGATCTTCCGTCGGACATTCCTTCGATCAGCTTGCCTATCTCATTGAAAAACTCAAAAATCACATCCCCATCGGCGTCTGCATCGACACTTGCCACATTTTCGTTGCCGGATATGACATCCGCACCCCTGATGCTTGGAATGAGACATTAAACTCCTTCGATAAAATCATCGGCTTACAACATCTCTACGCCTTCCATGTCAACGATTCCGTCAAAGGTTTGGGGTCGCGGGTCGATCGCCATGCTGAACTCGGCCAGGGCCTAATTGGCTTGGACTCTTTTCGCTTCTTAATGACCGACAAGCGCACACGCCACTTACCAAAGTATTTAGAAACACCAGGTGGAAAAGAGGCCTGGAAACATGAAATCACTCAACTGAAAAAATTCGCTGTATAAACAGGAAAAAAATATGAGAACAAAAATTATCGAGCTAAGAGCCAATAACGGCTCAAAAAATTCATTTATTGGACAAGAAGTGACCGTCAAAGGATGGGTCAGAACAATACGGGATCAAAAAGCATTTTCCTTTATCGAAGTGAATGATGGCTCGACTTTATCTAACTTACAAGTGATCATCCAACAGGACATCCCCAGCTACGCAGCTCTCATTGAAGAACTATCAACAGGCGCTTCTATTGTTGCACGTGGAAAAATTGTCGAGAGTCCAGCTCAAGGACAGGCCCTAGAAATGCAAGCTTCTGAAGTTACTCTGATAGGCAAATGCCCGCCAGAAGAATATCCTTTGCAAAAAAAACGGCATTCTTTTGAATTTTTACGGACAATCGCTCATTTAAGGCCTCGAACAAATACTTTTGGTGCAGTGACAAGAGTCAGGAACGCGCTGTCTTTTGCGACCCATAAATTTTTTCAAGAACGAGGTTTTTTATACATCCACACTCCCATCATCACAGCATCTGACTGTGAAGGAGCGGGGGAAATGTTTCGCGTTTCAACAATCGACCCTCTTCATGCTCCAAAAACAGAGAAAGGGGACATCGACTATTCTCAAGATTTCTTTGCAAAGCCAGCCTACCTCACTGTTTCAGGCCAACTGAATGGAGAGATCTATGCTTGCGCACTATCAGACATCTACACTTTTGGTCCAACCTTTCGAGCTGAAAATTCAAACACGTCGCGCCACCTTGCTGAATTTTGGATGATAGAACCAGAAATGGCGTTTGCTGATCTAAACGATGATATGGATTGTGCCGAATCCTATTTGAAATATGTGCTAAAATATACGTTAGACGAATGCCACGAAGATATGCAGTTCTTCGATAAGCTGATTTCTCCGGGCCTCTTAAAAAGGCTGGATCATGTGGTCAACACCCCTTTCGAACGGATCACCTACACGCAAGCCATTGATATTTTAGAAAAATCCGGAAAATCTTTTCAATTCCCTGTCAAATGGGGTCTCGACCTGCAATCAGAGCATGAGCGTTATTTAGCTGAAGAGCATTTCTCCAAACCTGTCATCCTATCCGATTATCCAAAAGAGATAAAAGCATTCTACATGCGAGCCAATGATGATGGAAAAACAGTCGCGGCAATGGATGTACTCGTCCCCGCAATCGGCGAAATCATCGGAGGAAGTCAACGAGAAGAACGACTCGATGTTTTAGAAGCTAAACTTAAAGAAGTCAACTTGCCTCTTGAAAACTATTGGTGGTACCTTGAATTGCGTAAATATGGATCAGTTCCCCATGCGGGTTTTGGCGTAGGGTTTGAACGACTCATCCAATTTGCAACTGGGATGGAAAACATCCGGGACGTGATCCCATTCCCCCGTGTTCCTGGCAAAGCCGACTTCTAACCCCCAACAGGATAAGCAGGATAAACGAAAAAACAGGATGGGCAGGATCGCTTCGCGGCAGGATAGGAAAGATAATGTGAAAAAATAGGATAGGTTTAAATATTTTATTTTTTTCTATATTTGTTTTTTCTGTCCTATCTTTATTATCCTACCTATCCTGCCGCGAAGCGATCCTGCCCATCCTGTTTTTTTGTTTATCTTGCCTATCCTGCCGCTTGCGATCTTGCCCATCCTGTTTTGTCCCTTTTGCTTATCCTGTTTTTTCAAGCTGAATAGTTGAAATCATGCATATCAGTGTTTCACCCGCAATGGCTGACTGCCAATACCGCAATTTTTGACTGTGATCGATCTAGATAGCGGGAAGAGTGATATTGGATTGCTTCAGAAATTTTCCGTTCAACTCCGACAAGTCCTTCGGTCATTTTGCGGCACCGAATCTGCAACATCCGATTAATCTCATCAATATTGAGCAGAGTAATATTTCGATACTGACCAACCGCAGGTTCCACGTTTCGCGGAACAGATAAATCAATCACCAGTTTTTGCTCCTCAATATAATTCAAAGCCGGCTCTTTCTTAACAAGATAGTCGGGCGACTTGGTTCCTAGAACAATCCAGTCAAAACTCTTCCATTCGTTAAGTCTTTCCCACGGCAATTGACGAATCCCCAATAATTCAACAAGTTGTGCAGATTGCGTTTCTGAACGGTTACATATCGTCATGTTTTGAAAACCTTTCATCTTAAAAGAAGACAAAATTTTCTGATTAATTTCGGATGCTCCAACAAAAAGAAGATTGGCCTGTTCGGGCTGATGGAAGAGATGTTGTCCAGTTTGATAGATGGCGTCTTCTAAATTAGGCATCCCTCTTCCAAGGGCGAAATCTGAACGGATTTTCTTAGCAATTCCCAATGATTTTTGGAAGAGAAAGTGGAGTTCTTTGGGAAGTGCAAGATATTCCACAGCACCTTCATACGCTGCTTTAACTTGTCCTTGAATTTCTGTTTCTCCCAGGATTGCACTATCAAGACCAGCCGTTACACGTGTCAGATGATAAAAGCAATCGACGCCAAAATAAGAGTAGAGCTTATGATCAAATTCCTCTTCAACTTCGGAACGCAACAAACTGAAAATGTAGCTGTGCGTACTCGCAAGATCTTCAGAGCTGAAATACACTTCCGTTCGATTGCACGTCGAAAGCAGGACGAAGTAATGGTCATGAACAACAGTGTTAAATTTTCCAAAAAGCTTCTGACAAGCTTTTGCCAATTGTTCTCTCAACTTGAGATCTGCCAATTTATGATTTATGCCAACCACACCTAGATGCATGCTTTTGCCCCCATTAATCCAAACCAAACTCTTATAGAAAAAAAAATAATTCTTGCCAATTTATACTTTGAAATTTGATTTTATTTTGATCACATGCCACAATACTTCACTTTAAAATTCACAATGGGTTGATGATGCGTATCGGCTGTTTAGATGGTTGTTCCTGCCTCACGTCATGCTGGAACACTGTAAAATATTCTCTTTCGGTCGCTGTTTTCGACCTGAAACAAATTGCGTCGAGTCCTGATGCTTTGCAAAAAGCTTGCATCCTCGTCCATTCAATCATCCAAGGGATCAATTTAACCTATGAGACCAACTATTTACCTCGCCTTGTCAAGGTCCTAGATCACTCTCAAACCCTCGATTTCTACGGATTTTGCCGTTTGCCCCATTATCTTCTGCATGCCTATTGCCATGAACAAATCGAGGACTCTCTCCTCCTCGAAAACTTAACTGCTGTTCTTCATGAAAATTGGCGTTTCAATGAAGGAAATCTTCCAACCCAAAATTTTGCAAGGCATTCTCTCAAAGCCTTTCTAGAGCTGATGGCAGAAGAGGAAATTGCTTTTTCTACAGAAGAAAAAATGCGTGAGGCTCTTGAAATTTGGTTAATAAACCGATCTGAAGGAATTCCCCCAGATGTTGATCCATTAAACATCGACCTCGCACGACTGCGAATTCCTTTAAAAAAAACAAATTGGCTCATCGCCCTTACAGACGCAGCCTTCATCATCGCTGACATCCTCTGTATCCCCGACTTTCTCAATCAATGGCGTCTGATCCACCTCCCCTCTTTCAAACAAGTGCAACACCGATTTCCGCTAGCTTCACACTCTCCTTTTCGAACTCTCGACAATTATGTGCGTGCCTCAATGAGCATTGGTTTTGCTCTGCAATTTATCCAATCCATCATCACATTAATGGAATCCAACACAAATCCAGAAGAACGTTCTCATGCAAAATGGATCTTGGTTGCCTCAGCAGCAGAATTTATCTATAATACCTCCATCTTAAGAAAGGCTAGTCCTCGCTTCATTACTTTTTTCGCTTTCTGGGCTAAACTCTTAGGTTTGATTGCTTTTCTTAAAACCCCTAAGCCCGCTTTTCTTGAATGACCCCAAAACTCCCCTTCTTCGAATGGTGCATTATCATTCTCTTCTGCGGCATTTTAGCTCTGCTTGCTTGCTTTGCTCTGCTACGGAAGCCGTCTTATCCAGCATCCCAAACCACTAACCAAGAATTAAATCACCCTGTTACACAGCTGCAAGTGACAATAACAGGCGAAGTCTTTCGGCCAGGGACATACGAATTGGATGTAAATACAACACTCAAAGATCTCATCGAACTTGCAGATCCTCTCCCCTCCGCCGACTTATCAAGAGTTAACAGCCGTAGAAAATTATATGATGGACAATCAGTTTATGTTCCTCCTAAAACGCCGCTAACAATCACTATTTTGGGAGCTGTGCAAAATCCAGGAACGCTTCAGATCATGAGTGGAACACGAGTTTATGAGCTTGCAAATCAAATTGCTTTTCTGCCAGAGGCTGACATTCAATCTATCCGGAAAAAACGAAGATACTTGAAAGAGGGCGATCTCATCAACGTCCCCTCTAAAAAAGAGAAATCAAATAAAAAAAAGAAACAAGTCCAACAGAAAAAAACAATAAATACAAAAGCTCCTGCAAAACAGTGTGAATAGGATAGCAAAAGGGACGAAACAGGATATCCTGTTTCGTCCCTTTTGCTTATCTTGTTTTGTGCAACCTTTTCTGCTCTACGATGCGAGCTTGTTCACTGCTAAATTCAGCTTTTTGCTAAAATATCGTTGTAGAAAATTCAGTAATTTGATAATCTCCCCTTTTAGCATTTTAGTTGATGCTCGTGTACTCTGAAATTGCTTTGCTGACTCTGGCCTGAACACATTTCGTGTGTAACTGACCACAGTAGCAAAGGTAAAGTTCACAGAAAATAAACTGAGAAGTGTTTTTGGGTGAATATGAGATGAAATACAATCTGCAAAGGAAACAGTGTTCGCACTGTCTAGCAGAGTTCTCAAATAAGCCTTCAAAACAACAATTGGTCTATTGCCTCTGAACGATTACTTCAAAGCCGTTTAAAAGTAAAACTGCAAATAGCAACTTCGAACTTGGTTAAGTGAACTTCAAAAGAACGTTGACATGCTCTCATAATGAAAAAGCAAATGCCAGCTTCCTCTGAAAGCTTACAGTTAAATAACAATCATTAATTTGATTAAGGATTATGTGCTTATGGCGTATACAATGATGGGAAAAAAACACGGCATGATGCAGCTTTTTGATGAAAAAGGCAATGCAGTCGTGTGTACAGTGATCCATGCCGATCCGAATGTAGTGACTCAAGTCAAGACAAAAGAAAATGACGGATATGATGCCGTCCAATTAGCTTTTGAGAAAGTCCCTGGCAAGTCTCAATACACTATTGAAAAACGAACAAATAAACCTCAGCTAGGCCTCTTCAAAAAAGCAGGTGTCGAACCTCGCCGTCATCTTCATGAATCGAGAATAGATCCAAAAGATGCCCCTCCTGTCGGAGAAGAAATCACAGTGGATCATTTCAACGAAATCGAATTTGTCGATGCTACAGCGATCTCGAAAGGTAAAGGATACCAAGGGGTCATGAAACGCCATAACTTTGCTGGTGGTCCAGCCTCTCATGGATCTGGATTTCATCGTCATGCTGGTTCGACTGGGATGCGTTCCACACCTGGGCGTGGCCTTCCTGGTGGAAAAAAAGCGGGACAAATGGGCAACAAACAAGTCACTGTTCAAAATCTGCAAGTTGTCAGAGTAGATCCCGAAAATCATCTTATTATTGTCAAAGGTCAAGTGCCTGGACCTCGTAATGGATTGGTCTACATTTCTCAATCTATAAAGAAGTCAACAACAAAAAAGAAGAGTCAAAAGTAACTAGATTCTGTGGAGTAAATTGTGGCTAATCTAAGAAAATTCAGTCTTGCCGGAAAGGAAATAGGCCAGGTCTCTGTCGATGACCGCTTTGTCAACGCAGAAGCCAATGGTCAAATGATTAAAGACTATATTGTCGCTTTGCGAGCAAATGCTCGCCAATGGTCAGCTAACACAAAAACACGGGCTGAAGTCAGCCATACGACGAAAAAGCCTCACCCTCAAAAAGGGCAAGGGCGTGCACGTCATGGATCACTTGTTGGTCCTCAGTATCGTGGGGGTGGTCGTGTATTTGGTCCAAAACCAAAGTTTGATCAACATGTACGCATTAACCAGAAAGAGCGCAAAGCAGCCATTCGATTTTTAATTAGTGAAAAAATTAATGCAAATCGAGTCATCATCATCGACAGTATGACAATGGAATCACCTAAAACTCAAGCCGTTTATAAGTTCCTCAAAGAACGAGACATAAAAGGGCGGATTCTGTTTCTCGGTGAAAGCACATTCACTGAAGTCGAAACTGAAGGAAAAACACAACGGGTCACTGTGAGCAGCTCAAAACACGACACATTCATCAAAAGTGTGCGAAACCTCCCAAAAACAGAGTTCATGTTAGCATCCAACGTCAGCGGATATGATGTCATGCTTGCAAAGAATATTATTTTGACTGAATCGGCGCTGAATGAATTAAATCAATGGTTGAATTGACGAGGTAATGTAACAATGGCAGCGAAAAAAAATTCTCAGATTATCAAGAACCAACATATAACTGAAAAGTCTACAATGTTGGCCTCTTTAAAAAACGCTCAAAGCAACCCTTCTTTGCAGCGCTGTAAATCTCCCAAATATGTGTTTATTGTTGATACATCAGCAAATAAACAAGAAATTGCAAAAGCTATAGAAGAACTCTACGAAGATAGAGAAATCAAGGTCGAAGCAGTTAACACAATCAATGTCAAAGCGAAGGCTAGACGTGTCCGTGGAAGACAAGGGTTCAAGAAAGCTTTTAAAAAAGCTGTTGTCACCTTGCGTCCGGGCGACAATCTAGATAACGTATAAAGGAGCTTTGAAAACAGATGTTGAAAAAATTTAGACCAATCACTCCAGGAACACGGCAGCTAGTCCTTCCGGCTAATACCCAATTGACTCGCGTCGGGGTAAATGAACGAGCGACTGTAGAACCGACAAAGTCTCTCCTTATTCCAAAACGACGTACGAATGGACGTAACAACAACGGACATATCACCTGTCGTCATAAAGGTGGTGGACACAAGCAACATTATCGGATGGTCGATTTCAAAAGAGACAAAGAAGATATACCAGCTAAAGTCGCTTCTATTGAATACGATCCAAATCGAACAGCATTCATCGCATTAATTAACTATGCTGATGGTGAAAAAAGATACATTCTCGCTCCTCAAGGATTAAAAGCTGGTGACACTGTTCAAACGAGCGATAATCCTCCATTCCATGTGGGATGTTGTATGAAACTGAAATGTATGCCTCTTGGTTCGGTCATCTGCAATATTGAACTCTATCCAGGCAGAGGCGGTAAACTTGTTCGTTCCGCCGGACTCTCAGCGCAATTAATGGCTCGTTCAGGAGGATATGCAACAATCCGGATGCCGTCCGGCGAGGTGCGTATGGTCAATGAAAACTGCAGAGCAACTTTCGGCGCGGTCTCAAACCCCGAGCGAAATCTCCGCACCGAAGGAAAAGCGGGTCGCAAGCGTTGGCAAGGAATACGTCCAACTGTTCGCGGTACAGCAATGAACCCTGTTGACCACCCCCACGGCGGTGGTGAAGGTAAACACAAAGGGAACACTCCGCAAACACCATGGGGTCTTTTCACGAAGGGACTTGTCACAAGATCGAATAAGAAATCTAACAAGCTTATTGTTAAAAATCGAAGGAAAAAGTAAATATGGCCAGATCATTAAAAAAAGGTCCTTTTGTTGATCACCACCTTCAGAAAAAAGTAGACGTTCAAAATAAGGAAAGTTCAAAAAAACCAATCAAAACATGGTCGAGGCGTTCGATGATCACGCCTGATATGGTGGGACATACATTTGAAGTTCACAATGGACGTAAACATATCACTGTGTTCGTAACTGATAACATGGTTGGTCACCGATTGGGCGAATTTGCCCCTACTAGAACATTCAAAGGACACCCCGTTAAGAAGTAAAGGTTTGCAAAGATGAAAGCCATCACAAAATATGTACGTATCAGCCCACGTAAAGCCAGACTGGCCGCCGGATTGATTCGCGGACTCACAGTCTCAAACGCAGCTGCACAATTGAAGTTCAGCAGTCTAAGAGGCGGTCGATTACTCGAAAAGACGTTAGCTAGCGCTGTTGCTAATGCTGAAAATAATCTCAATTTGAGAAGAGAAGATCTGATCGTTAAAGAAGTTCGGGTAGATGAAGGGCCAACGCTCAAACGTTCCAAACCAAAAAACAAGGGTGGGAGACATCCAATTATGAAGAGAACTAGCCATTTTACCATCATTCTAAGCAATCTGTAAGGAGTCATCGAATGGGACAAAAAGTTAACCCAATAAGTTTCCGCCTAATTCGTACACGTGATTGGCGCTCCAAATGGTTCGCAAATAAAAAAGAATTTGGAGAATTCCTCATTGAAGATCACCTCATACGGGCATACTTATTAAAGAAATTAGCCTTAATGGGCCTTTCTACAATTAAAATCAAACGGATGAGCGGAAAGATTGAAGTCACTATCGTGACTGCCCGCCCAGGTCTGGTTATTGGCAAAAAAGGTGCTGAAATCGATGTCCTTAAAAATGAACTGCACAAACTTACCAAAAAAGAAGTTTGGGTATCTGTTGAAGAAGTCAAACGTCCCGATCTAGACGCTAAAATTGTTGCTGATGGAATTGCAAAACAGATTGAAAGACGAGTACCCTTCAGACGTGCGATGAAAAAAGCGATGCAATCGTCAATCGATGCAGGTGCACACGGAATTAAAGTTCAGCTTTCAGGACGTATTGGTGGAGCTGAAATCGCGCGAAGTGAGTGGTATAAAGAAGGAAGTACTCCCCTGCATACGATAAGAACCGATATTGATTTTGCTACAGGCCGCGCAGAAACAACTTACGGCAGCATCGGAGTAAAAGTTTGGATCAACCGCGGCGAAGATAACTTAGTGAGAAAGGAGGCATAAATCATGGCCTTAATGCCAAAACGAACAAAACATCGCAAAATGCACAAAGGGTCATATGACGGCCTTAGCAAGGGAGCCGCCTTCGTACACTTTGGCGAATTTGGAATCCAAGTGCTTGAAAGAGGTTGGATTACGAATCAGCAAATCGAAGCATGCCGCGTCGCTATCAATCGTCACTTCCAAAGACGGGGAAAGGTATGGATACGGATATTTCCAGATAAGCCGATCACAAAAAAACCAGCAGAAGTGCGAATGGGTAAAGGAAAAGGGAACGTCGATCATTGGGTAGCTGTCGTGCGCCCAGGAAGAGTGCTTTTCGAAGTGGCTAACGTTCCAAGAGAGATGGCTCAAAGTGCTTTGCGCCGAGCTGCAGCTAAACTAGGACTAAAAACCCGCTTTGTTGAACGAGTAGAACAAGTTTGAGGAAATATGTATAAAGCAAAAGAGTTAAGAGATCAAAGCATAGAAGAGCTTGAAGCAATCTACACAGATTCTTGCAAACAACTTTTCCAACTGAATAACAAACGGGTAACCGAGAAAAGCGGCGCTCCTCATGAACGCAAACATGCTCGAAAAGATATCGCGCGCTTATTAACAGTAATTTCTGAAAAGCAGCGCCAACGTAACAGTCTGTCAAAATAGAGGATGACGATGAAAGAAGAAGTCAAAGGAAATCGAAAGTTCAAGAAGGGTATCGTTGTATCAAATAAGATGCAAAAAACCGTTGTAGTCAAAGTTGAAAGGACTTTTAGACATCCACAATACGATAAAGTCATCACTCGAGCAAAGAAATATTATGCTCATCATGACGCCTCTCCTTTACAAATCGGCGACGAAGTAAAAATAGTCGAAACTAGGCCATTGTCAAAATTGAAGAGATGGCGCGTTGTTGCATAGTGTTTTGAGGATAAAAATAGAACAATTTGGTGGAGTAGTTAAACCATGGTTCAACAAGAAACCGAACTCGAAGTTGCTGATAACTCGGGAGCAAAACGGGTCAAATGCTTTAAAGTATTAGGTGGATCAAAACGTCGTTATGCCCACGTTGGGGATGTTGTTGTGGCATCCGTACAAGACGCTCATCCAGACGGGAGCGTTAAAAAAGGGGACGTTGTTAAAGTCGTCATCATCAGAACGAAATCTTATATTAGACGGAAAGATGGAACAAAGATCCGATTCGACACAAATAGCTGCGTTTTGATCGATGATAAAAAAAACCCGCGTGGAACGCGAATATTTGGACCGGTTGCTCGTGAAGTACGGGACAAGGAATTTTTAAAAATCAGTTCGCTCGCACCAGAAGTGATCTAAAGAAGAGGCAATGACAACAATGGAAAAACAATCAAGTCAATCAAAAAAGATCCGCAAAGGTGATCGTGTAATTGCTATTTCTGGAGATCATAGAGGACAAAGCGGAATCGTTCAATCTTGTAATGGAGAAAGAATTGTCGTTCAAGGGCTCAATTATCGTAAGAAACATTTGAAGCCTCAACGAGGATCTCCAGAAGGATCTAAAGGGAAAATTATCGATATTGAACAACCTATCCATGTTTCAAATCTAAAATTAGCCCTTGATGGTGACATCGCTGTGAAGTTAAAAGTTTCAACATCGCAAAACGGAAGTCGCCAGTTTGTCTATCAAAAAGACGGCAAAGAGGTCGTCTATCGTCAAGTTAAAAAACCTAAGTGAGTAGAAGAAGCCAATGTCTAGGTTAAAAGAGAGATACAACAGTCAAATTAAGCAGGAATTGCTAAAGAAATTCGGTTTTGATAACCCCATGAAGACACCAAAAATGGTCAAGGTTGTCATCAATATGGGAATCGCCGAAGCTTCTAAAGATAAAAACTCCATCCAAGACTGCGTCAAAGAAATGACGATGCTTTCTGGACAGAAACCCATTATCACGAAAGCAAAGGTAGCGATTTCGAACTTTAAGCTTCGAGAAAATCAGCCCATCGGGATCAAAGTGACTCTTCGTGGCCTCAGGATGTATGAATTCATCGACAGATTTGTCAACATCGTCTGCCCCCGAATCCGCGATTTTAGAGGATTTACGTCCAAATGCGATGGGATGGGGAATTATTCTCTTGGGATCGACGACCAACAGATTTTCCCTGAAATTAACTTAGACCAAGTTAAGAGAACTCAAGGGATGCATATCACTTTTGTCACGACAGCAGAAAAGGATGAAGAGTGTGTAGAGCTTTTGCGTCTGCTCGGAGTACCATTTAAAAACTTACCGATTACGGTAGCAGCTTAATAAAGGGGGAAGAATTCATGGCAGCCAACGACCCAGTAGCCGATTTCCTCACAAGGATTCGCAATTCCATCCATGCAGAACATCGATATGTCGATATCACTTGGAGCAAGATGAAACAAACTCTCGCAGAAATCCTGAAGAACCAAGGATTTGTTGAAAACTTTCTAGTGAAAGTCGATGAGAAGCACAGAGGAACGATTCGTATATTTTTAAAATATACAAGCAAGCGCCAGCCTGTCATTCAAGGGTTAAAAAGAGTTTCTAAACCTGGTTTACGCAAGTATGTCAGCCACCAAGACATCCCTTCTTTTTATGGTAATATGGGACTTTCTATTGTCTCAACTTCTCAGGGAATTATGCCCGGAAAAGAGGCGATTCAGAAGGGAATCGGCGGTGAACTATTATGTTTGATTTGGTAAGATTGAGGAGAAAGCGATAATGTCTCGTAAAGGTAAACTACCCATTCCTCTTCCAAAAGGGTTAGAGGTTAAAGTTTCAGGTTCAGAAGTCTCTGTTAAAGGACCAAAAGGGACTTTGCATCAGACAGTACGACCCGGAATTAAAGTCAGTATTGAAGAGAATCAAATCATCGTCTCGATAGAGGATGGTGCCGGCGATTTAGGCCATTTTCATGGACTTTATCGTACCCTAATCAGTAATATGGTTGTTGGGACAACTGAAGGGTTTGAAAAGAAACTTGAAATGATCGGCGTGGGTTACCGTGCCGCAGTTCAGGGGGATCAACTCGATCTCTTGCTAGGTTTCTCACACCCAATGAAACTTGACATCCCTAAAGGATTAGGAATTAAAGTTGAAAAAAATACCCTGATCACGATTTCAGGATTTGATAAGCATCTAGTGGGACAATTTGCTGCGATCATACGCAGTAAACGACCTCCAGAGCCTTATCAAGGCAAAGGGATCCGCTATGTTGGCGAATACGTACGTAAAAAAGCTGGGAAATCTGCAGCGAAGAAGTAATCATTTAAGGATGAAATATGATTAAGCAAACCATAAAAAATCATAAGCTAAAACATAAGCGCGCCCTTCGAGTCAGAAAAAAACTCAGAGGGACAGATTCAAAACCCCGCTTATGCGTATTCAAAAGCAATTGTCATTTATTTGTACAACTGATTGATGATGAGAAGGGCTTGACTTTAGGCGCAGTATCAACTTTCGGAAAAGAATATCGAAAAACCGAATTTAATAGAAAAAATAAGGCTTCTGCGCGTAAACTAGGCGAACACATTGCCGAGATAGCAAAAACTAAGAACATTAAAGAAGTGGTCTTTGACCGAGGATCATCTAAGTATCATGGAGTCCTAGCTGAGCTTGCCGATGCAGCTCGTGCTGGCGGTCTTCAATTCTAAAGGAATAAGGACAACAAGACATGGCAAAAAGCAGCGATTCTTCAAAAAAAGAGAAGCAAGAAAGCGAACTAACTGAAAAAGTTTTACACATTAACCGTTGTTCCAAAGTCGTTAAGGGCGGTCGAAAATTCAGTTTCTCCGCATTAATCCTCGTGGGTGACGGCAAAGGACGTGTTGGCTATGGCTTCGCTAAAGCCAATGAATTAACTGATGCGATCCGAAAAGGCGGTGAAGCTGCCCGCAGGAACCTCATCCAAATTCCAATGGAAGGAACGACTATTCCGCATGAAGTTGAAGTGCATTGGGATGGTGCGACCATTTATATGAAACCAGCGCCCGAAGGGACTGGAGTCATTGCTGGATCAAAGCCAAGAGCTATCCTTGAACTAGCCGGGATAAAAGATGTGATGGCAAAAAACATTGGAGCTCGAAACGCAATCAACCAGGTCAAAGCGATTTTTAAAGCCATCGAAATGCTCTCCACACGTGAGCAAATTAAGCAGAGAAGAGGAGCATAAGCAATATCATGTATACATTAGACAACCTGAAAAATACATCCAGACCTGCTAAAAGCCGCAAGAGAGTGGGAAGAGGGATCGGCTCTAAACACGGTAAAACATCCGGAAGAGGAGAAAAAGGCGCAGGCTCTCGTGCAGGAGCAAAAATGCGTTACGGAAAAGAAGGCGGAAACATGCCTCTCTTCATGAAACTCCCTATCCGTGGATTCAGCAATGAAAGATTCCGCAAACAATTAGATGTTGTCAATCTTGAACAACTCAATGAAGTGTTCAACGATGGCGATACTGTTGACATAGAGACTTTAAAAAGTCGAGGATTTATCAGTGGGCAGACACATGGCGTCAAGCTACTTGGCAATGGTGAGTTAACCAAAAAATTAATTATCCGCGTTCAAGCAATGTCTGACAGCGTTAGAGAAAAATTAAGACGAGCAAAAATCGATTTTGAAATCACTAAAAAACCCATAACTAAGTAAAACGATGTTCAGTGGATTACAGCGGATATTTCAAATACCGGAACTAAAGTCGAAAATTCTTATCACGCTACTGCTGCTTGCAGCGTGCCGTATCGGAAGCTTTATTCCTATCCCAGGAATTAATGGTGAACTTGCTGTGAGCTTTTTCCGTCATGCCACTGGCGGAAGTCAGAACTTGTTTCAAATGGTCGACATCTTCTCCGGCGGCGCTTTTTCTCAAATGACTGTGATCGCCCTAGGTGTCACCCCTTATATCTCTGCATCCATTATTATGCAGCTCCTTGTCGCTCTGATGCCAAGCCTGCAACGTGAAGTCAAAGAGAATGGTGATGCGGGAAAAAGAAAAATCAACCGTTGGACTCGCTTCTTAACGATCATTTTATCCATTATCCAATCAGCATTGTTTGCAAGATATGCCCTCCAAATCAATCTTTCACGTCCTGGCATCGTGACGGGAGAGTTGATAGACCTTACGCTATTCGGTATTCCTTGGCTCTTTTATTTCATCGCCATCTTCACAATGACAACCGGAACAATGCTCCTCATGTGGATAGGCGAACAAATCACTGAAAGAGGGATCGGAAATGGCATCAGCTTAATCATCTGTTTGGGAATCCTCTCTCAAATTCCTACTGCAATGGGTTTAGTCCTGCAGCAACTCAATCTTGATTCTCAAGAACCGGGTCAAATGAACTTTTCTTCGATCCTTGTCTTGGCGGCCGTTTTTGTTATTGTCACGATTGCCACAATCCTTGTGATTCAGGGTCATCGCCGGATCCCCCTCCAACATGCCAGACGCGTTGTTGGTCGACGGGAAGTTCAAGGAGGCACATCCTACATCCCCTTGAAAATCAATTATGCCGGTGTTATCCCTGTCATTTTTGCCTCCGCATTACTCATGTTCCCTGCAACTTTAGGGACTTTCGTCGGCAGGGGCAATTGGCTCGGAGAAGTTGCTGGCTGGCTCTCACCCGGGGGTGTCCTCTACTTGATCCTCTTTATCGGATTGATCATCTTTTTCACTTACTTTTGGACTGCAACACAATTCCGCCCCGACCAAATCGCCTCTGACATGAAAAAAAATGGGGCTTTTATTCCTGGCATACGCCAAGGAAAGCCTACACAGGACTATTTAGAAGCAACAATGAATAGAATTACTTTGCTCGGAGCAGTGTTCTTGGCTCTCATAGCAATTTTGCCAACAATGATTAGCCGCCTCCTTGGTGTTTCACAAACGATCAGCTATTTCTTTGGTGGAACCGCTTTGCTCATCCTCGTAGGAGTTGTCCTAGATACGATGAAGCAAATTGAATCCCACCTCCTCATGAAACGGTATGATGGTTTTATGAAAAAAGGAAAGGTAAGAGGCCGTTAATTTGTTGCAAAAAATTAGATGTTTTTATAAAATTTACAACACTCGATTCTGAAATTAGGAGAATTCAATGCCTAGAGTTATAGGTATCGATATACCAGACAACAAAAGATTAGAAATCAGTTTGACATACTTGTTCGGGATTGGACTCCACCTAAGCAATGAGATCATTGCTAAACTTGGATTAGATCCTGACATGCGTGCGCAAAAGCTCACCCAAGATGATATTGCACGAATTAACGGTTTGCTGCAATCCGAGTATATCGTTGAAGGTGATTTGCGTCGGCAAGTACAGAACAACATTAAGCGATTGATCAATATCCATTGCTATCGCGGTATGAGACATCGAGCAGGTTTACCTGTTAGAGGACAGCGAACAAAAACGAATTCGCGTACTCGCAAAGGTAAACGTAAGACAGTTGCCAACAAGAAAAAATAAGCCGTAAGTAAGGAGTTCTCAACTTTGAGCAAGCAACCAGCTACCAACAAAAAAATTGTTAAGGCTAAAAAGAAGACCGCACATAACGTCCCAGCTGGAATAGCACACGTTAAAGCGACATTCAACAATACAATTATCGCTATCACTGACCCGGCAGGAAGAGTCGTCGCATGGTCATCCGCAGGGAAAGTTAATTTTTCTGGATCGAGAAAATCTTCTGCTTTTGCTGCGACTGTAGCAGCACAAGATGCCGGAAAAACAGCATCGACTTTTGGGATGAAAGAAGTTGAAGTGAATTTAAAAGGGCCAGGCGCCGGACGAGAATCAGCTGTTAGAGGGCTGCAAAGTGCTGGTTTAGCCATTACTGCAATTCGAGACACAACTCCCGTTCCTCACAACGGCTGTCGACCTCGCAAACGTCGTAGAGTATAAAGACCGCTCTCATCGACGGTGAGCATGATCATCGACAATTTGAATATTATTTCAAAGATGAGTGTGAAACTTGCAACGAAGCGAAAACATTAATTATTAGGAGCCACTTCATGTCAATTAAGTATGGCAAGTTTGAAATGCCTAAACGGATCATTGTTGATAAAGAATCGCTTGGTTCTAACTTTGCCCGTTATATTGCAGAACCTTTTGAGCGTGGATTTGGGCATACAATTGGAAACGCCTTAAGGCGCATGATGCTCTCTTCGCTAGAAGCACCTGCGATCATATCCATTCGTATTGAAGGGATTCCGCATGAATACATGCCTATAGAAGGGATTGCAGAAGATATGACAAATATCGTTCTCAATTTTAAAGGAGCCCTCTTAAGAAAACTGCCAGCCGACGAAGTCATCGGATCGCGCGACACTCGGATATTGACTAAAATACTAGAAGTCACTCAAGAAGATCTTGATCGAAATGAAGGTCAATATGAAGTCACGCTTGGAGATGTTGTACAAGAAGGAAATTTCGATGTTGTCAACCCTACGCTGCATTTGTTTACAGTCACGAAGCCGATGAAACGGCAAATTGATTTAAGGATCGCTTTCGGACGTGGATATGTCCCTTCTGAACGGCATGTGATTAGAGATAAAACTTCTGATGAAATTTTATTAGACTCCGCCTTCTCTCCTATACGTCTAGTGAGTTACTTTGTTGAAAATACGCGAGTCGGGCAAGATACAGATTTTGATCGGTTAGTGATAGAAATCACCACAGATGGCAGAATCAGCGCTGCAGAAGCATTAAGTTTTGCGACACAGATTGGACTTAAACATTTTGAAGTATTCGACCAGTTTAACAACTTTGCTCTTTCCTTTGATGAGAAAGGTGGAGATCGAGATGGCGACCAAGATGAATTGATGGATAAGCTTTCATTGGGGATTGATGAAATCGAACTTTCTGTCCGTTCAGCCAACTGTTTAACCGGTGCAAACATAGAAACACTCGCTGAATTAGTCTGTATTCCGGAACGACGCATGCTAGAGTTTAGAAATTTTGGCAAGAAGTCACTGAATGAAATTAAAGCGAAATTGCAAGAGATGGGGCTTCATTTAGGAATGGATTTAACTCGATTCGGCATTTCTCACGAAACTGTCAAAGACAAAGTCAAACAATACCGTGAAGAAAAGAAAAAGAAAAAAGAATTATTAAAACACAATGAAGAGGCTTAGTAGGTTAGACAGTTATGAGACACCTTAATCAAACTTGTAAGCTCGGTCGAACGACATCCCATCGTAGATGTATGTTTGCTAACATGTTAAAGTCGTTAATCACTGAAGGGAAGATAAAAACGACTGTGCCAAAAGCCAAAGCTTTGCGCCGCTATGCAGACCGGATGATTACGCTTGCCAAAAAGAACACCTTAGCAGCCCGTCGCCAAGCGATTGCCAACTTAATGGTTCGTTTCAATAAGCTAAGTTCAAAGCAGAATAGAGAAGCCAAAGAAGGAAACACCTCTTCTTACAATGACGATCGATTTGTCATTGGCAAGCTCTTTGATGAACTGGCCCCCCGCTTTGCCGACCGGCAAGGGGGATATACCCGAATCACTAAATTGGGACACCGTATTGGTGATAACGCCCAGTATTGCCTGATTGAATATTTAGCAAGCTAAGAACCTGCACATCTCTCCTTTTTTAACGCAAGGAGCACAAGAGGCGCAAAGACGCAAAGAGCAGTGAGAAATTGGGGTGGAGAGTTTTTTAAAAGATTTTAAAAAAAGAAACATCGTTGATTTCATCATCACTTCTTTGAGACTTTGCGCCTCTTGTGCTCCTTTGCGTTTAAAAAGGGGGATCGAAAACGGAGAAGACGCACATGTTCAAGAAATTCATCATCTTTATGCTTTTGACGTGTTCCTCCCTGAGTGCGGAGTTCGAACATGAATTGTCGGCTTGCATGATCTTTCGAAATGAAGCCAACTATTTGAAAGAATGGATCGAGTATCACATCCTCGTTGGGGTCCAGCATTTCTATCTCTGTAATCACAATAGTCAAGACAACTTCCGGGAAGTCCTTGCTCCCTATATAGAAATAGGCATTGTTGAAGTTGAAGATATCTACAACAATCCGGATGTCATGCAAAATGAGGGAGATTTTGTCTGGAACAACCAGATGCCTTTTTATAACAGATCCATTGAGAAAGCTAGAGGGAGAAGCCGTTGGTTAGCAATAATAGATTCAGATGAATTTCTTGTTCCTGTACAAACGGATTCTTTGCTTGAGCTACTAGAAGAATATCGCGATTGTGCAGGGATTGGCGTGAATTGGCAAATGTTTGGAACATCGAATTGCGAAAAGGTGCAGCCTGATGAGTTGATGATAGAAAAACTGACTCGGTGTGCTCCAAAAGATTACCGTTCAAATATCCACATAAAGTCGATTGTTCAACCTCTCTATGTCATATCTATGGGAAACCCTCATCACGCACAATATTGTTCTGGATACCAACAAAATAATACCGACCGGGTAGAATTTAGCGGTCCATTTAGTCCTTATGTTCAAGTAGATAAGATAAGGATTAACCATTATTGGGTTAGAGATGAAGATTTCTTCTGGAATCGTAAATACCCTCTCAGAGTCTTCTGGAATTTTCCCGTAGATGATCTTCTACATGCTAAGGAAGAAATTAATGTCTGTGAAGACACTACAATCCTTCGCTTCGTCCCCGAATTAAAAAAATGGATGTTCCCTGAAGAATGCTCAGGTTAGCACGATGTGAGTATATAATTCTTGAGGTAAAAGCTGTAACCGATTATTTTGCGATTTAACTCGACTTTACTTTTTTTTGGACCCAGATTCTAGAGAGAGTCAAACTCCAGTGAAATAAATTTCGAAGGAATGGGTTGAGTTAACCCTTCTGAGAAATTTATTTTGCTGGAGAAAGACTCTCTCAGAAGATGGGGCCCAAAAAAAAGTAAAGTCGAGTTTAACATATCATTACTATAAGTTGGTTATGGCTATTAAAATTGCAATCAATGGCTTTGGAAGAATTGGACGGCTAGTTTGCCGGCTGATTGCCGACAGAACAGATCTTCAACTGGTGGCCATCAATGATTTAGTCCCCGCTGAAAATCTCGCCTACCTCGTCAAATACGACTCCACCCACGGCAGATTTAAAGGGCAGATTCATACAGAAGACCAAACGATTGTGATTAACTCTCAGAAAGTGCACGTATTTTCTGATAGAGATCCTCGAAATCTCCCTTGGAAAGAGCTTGGGATCGACTATGTGATCGAATCTTCAGGTCATTTTAACTCCTTAGAAGAATCCTCGAAGCACATTGAAGCCGGTGCAAAAAAAGTCATCATCACTGCCCCTGCCAAAGGAGACGTTCCGACATTTGTGATGGGCGTGAATGAAGACAAATATGATCCGATTAAAGACGTCATCGTTTCTAATGCCTCTTGCACCACAAACTGTCTCGCTCCAATCACTAAAGTTCTTCTGGACCGTTTTGGGATAGAAGAAGGTCTGATGACCACCATCCATGCTGTGACAGCCTCACAACCTACTGTTGATGGCTCTTCCAAAAAAGATTGGCGTGGAGGGCGGAGCGCATGTCAAAACATTATCCCAGCGTCAACCGGAGCTGCCAAAGCCGTCGCTCTTTGCATTCCAGAAGTTAAAGGAAAATTGACTGGCATGGCATTCCGCGTCCCCACTGCTGACGTATCAGCCATTGACCTGACGGTTAGACTAGAACGTCCGGCTTCATATGAAGAGATCTGCGCCGCCATGAAAGAAGCTTCTGAAGGAGGATGAAAGGAATCTTGGCCTACTGCGAAGATCAGGTTGTCTCAAGCGACTTCATCGGCAGCACTTATTCTGCTGTTTTCGACAAAGAAGCCGGAATAGCGCTTAACTCTCGTTTTTTTAAAGTCATTGCTTGGTATGACAATGAAATGGGCTATTCAGCTCGAGTCGTTGATCTTCTCGATTACATGATTTCGAAGAACACAGCAAAAAAGACCTAAAAAAAGTCTTCTCCAAAACATTAAGCCCTACCCGTAAGCGCTTCATAGTTATTGCACTTAACATCTTCTTTACGATTTATTCACATTAAAATTATTTAATTGTAATACAATAAGCAAGTAATTTAACTAAACAATTTAATAAGAGGTAAAATCATGTATCCAACAGGTTTTGGTCCAAGTAGAATCTCAAAAGAAGATTTAGAATTAGCAGCAGCTCTAGCGGCTTCGGTATCAGAGACAACTCGTCCTGATGGTTATGGAGCGAGCACATCAACAGAACATGAATATCCAGAGATGGCTGCTGCCATAGAGGCTTCTCGATTAGAAACAGAACGCCAGATGCGCGCATCAGAACAAGCACAGCGTGATGCAATGGCACGCCATTATCACACTCAAAGAGTCAGCCCTCAGACCACTCCAACCACAGCCCCCACACCAACGCTATCAGAAGATGAAGAAATACGCCTAGCTGAGTTGGTCTCTGAATTTGACTATCAGCAATCGCAGCGGCAGGAAGCAGAACTAGCACGGTTCGCAGGGCTTTCGCGATTATATCACTCTCAGCAAATTCCGACTATTCAGCCATCTGCGCCTCAACCATATCCAAGTGCTCAGCCAACATATTATCAATATCCGAGTGCTCAGCCAACATATGGCCAACCATCATATCCAAGTACTCAACCAACCTATGGTGAGCCAACATATCCAAGTGCTCAGCCAACATATCCGACGACTTCTCAATTTCAGCCTTCTCGGTTAACTCCGAGTGTTCCATCTTCGGTGCCACGATTGCCCATCGATCCACTCGCGGCCTCAGAAGAAGAACAATTACGCCAAGCTGAGCTTTTATCATTACAAGAGCAAACTGCAGCAGAAAGCCTCCAAGAGCAACAAAGACAGCAAGAAGAAGAAGCGTTAGCTGCGGCACTGCGCCTTTCTGAAATGGAGAAATATCCCTCTCTTCCACACCACATGGGAGACAGCTCATATCAGCTCAGATCCGATTTTCAAATGCCCACAAGAGCAGCGGCACGATTGCCAACAACTATTCAAGGTTCTTCGACACTGGAACAGGCAGTAGAAAATGCAGGAAGAATAAACAGACTAAGTTTTAAATCTTCTAAAATTGAACGCAATGAAATAGGCAACCCTTACCTCGTTTTGACCTACATCAGCAAACACCATCGAACTATTGCTGAACACGAATTGCGTAATGTTTATGGAATGTTTCAGAGCGCATCGCCAGAAGGAGCGGGAACAACTGAACTCATACTCAATGTCGAGCAAACAAGAGAATTCCAAACAAAGTTCTAATCCTTTAAGAACTGAGATAGGATAAACTCTCCACAAGAAAGCGAAAGAGGTCTTTCGCAATCCAAACGCTTCGCGCTAGCAGTCTTTGTGCTTGGCGAAGCGTTTGGAGCCCCAATCGACGTCGTCTTTCATATCAACAAGTAACAAACATACGTATGATCCTGAATTATCCCTATCTTTTTTTAACGAAAAAAAACATCTCCCATATCCCTCCCACGGCTATATATTCTCCTCTTTGCGCCTTCTTTGCGTTAAAAAAAGGAGCTGGCGCGCATCATTAACGCAGAGATGTTGACCGTCTAATGCCAGATTTCAGCAACATCATTCGAAATCCTTGAAAACTAATCTTCTTTTAATGCATCCTTCTTGCCAATACACGCATGGAGGTTCATATGAGAATGTCTGTTTTATGTGCCCTGTTTACATCTACATTAGTTTCTGCAACTTCGTTAACCTATGGAGCAAGCATGATCTCATCTGATCAAAAACAAGCTCTTATTCTTTCTGCTCTTGAAGCCCAAAATCAAGCGTATTGTCCTTATTCAAACTATCCTGTAGGCGCCGCCCTTTTGACTGAAAGCGGCACGATCTATAAAGGGTGCAATGTGGAAAATGCCTCTTACGGCCTAACCAATTGTGCTGAACGGACTGCAGTATTCAAGGCAGCTTCTGAAGGGGTTCGTTCCTTCATCGCTGTTGTTGTTGCCACCCGCGATGGCGGCACCCCCTGTGGAGCCTGCCGCCAAGTCTTGAATGAATTCGGACCGCACATGCAGGTGATCACGATTAACAGCAAAGGGACAATCACAGGAGAAACCACTCTTGATGTTTTGCTGCCCAATGCGTTTGGTCCTCACAACCTCGAGTGAAAACAAGATACGCAAGATAAAAAACAGGATAGGAAGAATAAAAAAAATAGAGGATGATCGTCTATTTCTTTTATTATCCAAGAAGGTACTTATTTCCCATTTTATTATCTTTTCCTATCCTTCCCATCCTCCTTATCCTGTTAATTGTATTCTGGAAAGTGATGTGTGTTGCCGATCCTGTTCATCTTGACCCTGATTTGATTTTGGCGACAATTTCCTTCTGTTCCTGAACCAGTCTTAAGGCTTCTTGCGTCTCTGTGAGCAGCTTAGCCTTAAGTTTGATCAGGCTATCGATTTCAATTTGATTGTTTGCAAGCTCCTCTCGCCGTCTTTCTGTCGCTATCTTCCCCTCGAGAATCTGGCGTGCGCTCCGCAGCTCAGCCATTTGCTGATCCAGAACCTGTACAATTTGTTGTCTGACAGCAACAATTTTACCATCAACAGCATCTGTCTGATGAAAGATCAGCTGTTGCTTTTCGATGGCATAGCGCTGATCGTTCAACTTGATCATCTCGATGAAGTCATCTAACAGCTGGCTTTCCACCTGTTTATTGATTAGAGCGGCTCCAAGATTAAAATAGATCTCCCGCTCTTTCCTGATCTCTTTCTTTAACAGGAGGTATTCTTCATCATCCCCTTCGAGTTGTTGTATCTCCTTCATCAAGGAAAGCTTTTGCTCATGCACTTGAAGGAATTCTTGCCGCGACTGGTCGCTGCTCATCGCAGAGTTAACCAGGCTCTCTTCTTTGGCTTGCGATTGCCTCAATTCAGCCTTCAGTTTCTGAAGTTCTATACTCCTTTCCACTCGAGCTGACTCTATTATCACTAGCGGCACATCATAAGCTTGGTATAAAGCCTGTGAGAGCTTTTCGCGCCGTTCATGCTCTTCTGACAAGGAACGAATAAAAATCACCAGCTGCAGACGCTGCAAAGAACCGGTAAAATCCCCCCATGGCGTCATGGCTGTTCCAGGAACGCCGTATTTGATCGAACGCAGCAACCTGAGGTCATCTCTGGACTGAACCCAATCGAGGTTGGTCAACATCCGCGGCTTGGCCCCCGCCATCACCTCGCTTCGCTTGCCGCTCCCCTCCCCTTCATTGCCATGGCAGATCGCGCAGTTAACTAAGAAAAAGGCTTTTCCTGCTTCAATATTTTGTGGAGTGTAATATCTTTTCTTAATGTAATAACTTTTTTCATGGGTGTCAGTGGGATTTGGGAGAACATCAAAGATGTCTGAAATTTTCTCATCGACTTTCTCATCTACAGGCTTCTGGGGGTAGATGATCGGATGAAGTGAAGCGTAATATTGATTGTCCGCTGACAATAAGACCGAAAGATCCGGTTCAGCTCCAGCCTTCTTTGGCCGAGATTTTTCTGGCAATGGTTTGAGTTGACTCCCCTCTCTTTCCAGCTCTTCGATCACATCTTCAGGGGTATATTTCCATTTGAGCACCTCGGCCCCTTTGATCACCTCTCCTCCAGGCAAATCAGAATAAAGCCAGTCGACCAAGAAGTGAACTTCTTCTTCTTTCAGCACTGGGGTCCCGTGTGAGATCGCTTTAATTTCCGAGATTTTCCCCTCAGCAAATTCACCCCAAGGAGGCATAGGAGTGCCTTTCACTCCATGGATGATCGAGAAAACCACCCTATCTTTAGTGAGATTGCGGAGGAATTCGGCATTGCGAAGGTTTTTAGGAATGGGGTAAAGCCATTCAGCAATCGCGCCATTGCCGAACATATCGATACCGTGGCACTGCGCGCACAACATCTCATAAGCTTGTTTCGCATCAAAGCCTTGGTGATCCCATATCTGGCGGATCGCATTGCGGTTACGCACGCTTAATTGATCTAACATATACGTCAATGCATAAAATTTTGAATCGTCAAAAGGAAAAGCAGGCATAATCGAGCGGGGGACATGACCAGAAGGATTATGAAAATGTTCCATCAGCCATTCGTCAGAGCGGTAGATCCCCGTCCAGTTGAGATGCGGGCCGATGAGGCGGCCCAACCCATAGGTTTGGATATAAACCATGAGCAAGCGATGGACTCGGTCTTTCCATGCTTGATGTTCTTCTTTGAGTTGAGCAATCTTTAGAGGATCGTTCTCTTGGCTAATGAGAGTGGTGTAATAATTATTTTTTGCGCGTGAAGCGTATCTAAAAGGCGAATATAGCGCCTCTATCGCCTCGGAAAACTTGCTGTCAATCTCTTCCAGGATACCATTCTTTCGCACATCGGAGGCAATGCGCCGATCAATTTCATCAGCATGCTGTTCAATTTTTGCAACGATTTCAGATCCAGGAAGCTCTTGGTCGTAATCGACATAGTGTATCACTTCAGGAAACAGCTTTCTAAACCATGTTTGCTCCTGATAAAGCTGATCGAAGGAATGTTCCTGCTTCTCAACAGCGAAGCCGACATTAGAATCGAAACCTTGCAAGCGATGGCAGCTGGCACATCCTTCGGTTGCAAATATGGTCATGGAGTGGCGGAGGTCATAAATCTGTGCTGGAGAAATTGGCTTTTCCCAAGGCATTTTCTTGCCAGCTTCCCATCCTTGAAGAGCTGTTTTGTAGGCCGTTTGTGATGTCGCACGGTTACCCCCTTTCTGTGCCAGGAGGAATGCCATCAAGTCTTCTAACTCATGATGATCCATCCGCATATTGGGCATCGTTGACGTCTTCAAATCAGCTTGAGGCCAAACAACCGATTCTTTGATATACCACGGATAGCTTTGACCAATACGAGTGAGCTCCGGACCGACCCCTCCGCGAGCCAAGCCAGAAATCCGATGGCAGGCATAACAAGCCTGAGACAAGAATAATTCTTTTCCCCTCTGATAGTTGCGCGTGAGTTCATCGACATCTGAACTTAGGGCCGAAATCACCTTCTGATCCCCTGTTGTGACAGTCAATGACTTCTCAGCCTCCATGGCATGGGCCAGGAGATCTTGATTTAAGTCCAGCCTCTCGCCTTTGACAAATAAGCTTCCCCTTGCCTGCGGATCGCCCTGATATTGCTTTAAAAAAGATTCTAAAGCCGAAAGACCTTGTTGCTTATAGAGTCCTTCAAGAATTTCTACAAGAGAAGAAGAACCAATCAAAGCTGTCAAGTCATTCTCAATACTGTTTAAAACATTGTTCTGCGCAGCATTTCCAAAAGGCTGCCCTTTTTTGGCTTTAGTGAGATATTGCAACTGCGCAGCGATATGTTCAAGCTCCTGCGCAGGCAATATATAAACTAAAGATTTTTCCTGCAGTGCTTCCATGGCTTTTTGCAACCCTAACCGTCTGATGCTATCAAGCAACGCTAATAAGTTGAGGACAGCCTCTTTCTCTTGTTGATAGGCGGTGGTCAGTTTCTCAACTTGAGCTTGGCGCTGCTGGGATAAATCTGATGCAGTACTCGCTGCTTGAAGCAATTCAGAACCGGCGGTTTGATGGCATTCCATGCATTTAGCTTGTATGAGAGCTCCGACAAAGAGAGGGGTTGTCTGGAATAGCAACTCATGGCCTGGCTTATGATTAAAGACCTTTGAAAATCGAGGATCATTTGCCTGGTCTATTTCGGTGAAATGAGGTTCTGGGCCAAGATATTCAATGTCATATTGGTCGTCGAAAACAGGCCCATGAGCCTTGTCTGTCACTAAACCTCTCCCATTCCCATTATGGCAGCTCGTGCAGCCATACTCTTCAACAGGATGGAATTCAAAAGGCCTTGTTTCATTTCCCATCAACGGATGCATCATGAGAACTTTAGTCACATCATAGACAGAGTCACCCACCTGCGCTGTCTTCAATGCGGTGTATTTGTCTGCTAAAGCTTGACGGCGGCTCACTTCGGCTGACTCATTATTTTCACGGAGTTGTGTAATCACTTTATCGTCGCGCAACTCGGCAATTTTTTCGTCCAGTTTTTTCCAGATATACTCTTCGTTAGGGATTTTAAGAGGGTGTCCTTCGGAATCGAGAACAACATTGCCATTTAAATCTTTAGCGATTTTGGTCGGAGAAAAATAAGGAATTTCTAATGCCACATGACAGGAGGTGCATCGATCAATGACTGGAGGTCCATTGCGTTCATCTTCGATGACAATCTGCTTCACCTCTACCTTAAATGGAGGGATCGACTGATGTGTGTAACTTGAACGAAATTCTTCTAGAGCAAGATAATCTTCTTGGTAGATTTTATATTCCGGGAAAATTTCACGATAGAAGAAGACGCCAAGAAGCGCTGAAACGACAATCCCGGCAATGATCAATAGAATCTGTTGGTAATCTGAACGCATCCCCGCTCCAAACATGTTTTAGCCAAATTGACTTTGGTTCAGTTATGACAACTGAGTTCCATGTTATGCCGTGAAATTAGCAGAAAGATCTTTTTTGACAAAATATTATTTCACATCCATTCCGATATCTTCACCATTCACGTCTCCCCCTTTATTAACGCAAAGGAGTACAAGAGACGCAAAGACGCAAAGAGGTGTGACTATGCAACAAAGTGAAACTGTTTGTGCTTGCAGAGGCCAGAAACAAGTGTAGATAAATTTGCGAAAAGGATGATTGGATATTGTCGTTTAAATTCTCTTTCTTCAGAATCATATCCATCATTCTCAAGATCTTGCACGCTATATCGATGGGCAAGAACTTTAGCTTCTTGATATAACAGTTCCAGCTGTTCGTCTGATCCAATCAAATTTTGTAATTTTGCGTATTCTGATGGTACCCGTTCCCCCTGGGGCGATCGCAAGGCCTGATCGACTTTTTCGATGATCGAATCAACATCTGTCGGGTTATACCAACTCATTTTTTTTATAGTTTCAAATGGGGTTGGAAAACCATTTGTTTCCTTTTGAAGCTCGAGCGATTCGCAGGCTTCATCAGATGCCGTTGGCGTCAAGTTTATCGCAACAGCCTTCTCTTGCTCATTTTTTTTGTCATCTAAGAATGGTGGAATCTCTTCATCAAACACGTCGTCGGAAACAGGATCTTGGATAAATGCGTGTGTTTCTCCAGAAGTTAACTCCAAAGTCTGTTCAGCTTTTTCTGGAAGATCAGCCACCTTTGGAAGATCTGTCCCTTCTGGAAGATCTGTGCCTCTTGGAAGATCTGTGCCTCTTGGAAGATCTGTCTCTTCTGGAAGATCAGCCATTTTTGGAAGATCTGTGCTCTTTCTGATAGTTTCCCCGTTGTCTCTTTTAAAGCTTTGATAGATCAGGGCAATTGTAATTAATACCGCAAATAAGATGGCAGCAACGATACAAATTTTTCTATCAAGCTGGCTGAAAACGTTCTTTCCCTTCTCCGATACTGAAGTAGAAAAATAACTAGCTGTCAAATTGTTAAAACCGATTTTCATAAAAACTTCTAAGTTGTATTATTTTTTAATATAATACATGGTAACAAAATAAAAATAATTAAACAATAAAAAAAATACAGAAAAATCGCAAGATGGCGGCTCCAATGGAACCAGAATCCTTCTCCATGAGGCTTTCGATGAAGATGAGGGATGCTCAATAATCCGAACTTAGAAAATTCAAGCCATGTCAACGCTTTCTGAAACACAGAGGCACAGAGGGCACGGAGAACAGGATAGGCAAGATCACTTCGCAGGAAAGGCAGGCATACGCATCAAGCTAAGATTCTCTTCGTCTTGCAGTCTTTCGAGGCTGTCAATAAATTTAACATGTTAAATTTATTGACAGCCTCTTCAGGCTGCGATATTTAACTTATTCATACCCAGGGCAACGCCCTTACCATTACCCATTTTTTCAGCGCGAAGCGTTTGGAGTGCGGAAGGGCGTTGTTGCATAATAGGGATTAAAAAAAAATCCATCCAGCATGTACCGCTTTGCCTACCGTTTAAGCTGCT
>JAGVJP010000124.1 GCA_020051075.1 Parachlamydiales bacterium | reverse complement strand
CGAAGCCATATTTGTGTTTCGCGAAGCGTTTGGAGTGCGGAAGTCCTCTTCCGCTTTTGCAACGAACCATTTTGCCAAATACCTGTGAGCAGGTAAAAGACGTTTTTGGCGATAGCTCGCAGAACTGGTTCTGGCCCCCTTTCCCTTAGGTCCCTGTTACCACTTTCCGTGGGGATTTTCTTTCACCAACAACTGCTGGTCTGCTCTGGCGAATATACACAACATTGACACTTAATAAGATTTTTAATATTCTCTTATTTTAAAACAAGGATGTATTTTATGATGTTTATAGGACGTCATTACAGCGAAACCAATGATTTAAAATCAACAATACAGCTATGGAGTGCTTTAACCATAAATGCTAGTATATGGGGTGTAGCCACAGGTGTTTGCGCAGTGCTGGGTGGATCGGTCGATCGCAAAAGAATAGCATTAGCAATCATAGCAGGATCGGGTCTTTCAACTCTCTACAATTTACATACTTATGTCAAACACTACTACCCCCCAGAACAGATGCCTTTGGCTCGAGTACAATTCCCAATTAGTTTGTTTGCAATCAACACAATACATCTGTTAGCCCTGAGACATTTTGGCCTCTTAAACAATACACTCGCAGCAATACTCATGACTTTAAACATTGTGATTAGTGGGGCTTTGCTATTCGACGAGAGAAAATTGATAAATTGGAATACGGTATTCCCCCGCTGGAACCCAAGTCCCGTGGTGTTGCCGTATTTTCCGACTTCTACTTCCATTTACATGAACACAGTAAAACCAAATTCATAAAATCATCAAGACCAACTTCTCCATTTTCTTCATCCTCATATGCTGCCATTTCGGCAGTATCATTGATGCACATCCTTTAGCAGAAGTTGAAGCTGCGACATTGGGTCGCGGTCATTTCATTCATCGCAAAACAGATAAGCCTGTATTCACTGATTACGATTATAATCCGCATGTCCCCATCGAACTTTGGCTGCAACTCAAGCCTTATTTCCTTCCTATTAACCATCCCGTCAAAGAGAAACTCGACCGCCTATTCCATGACAACCGGGTGACTCTCTCTACAGAGACTTTTACAGGAGCCGGATTTAGCATCACACGACGCAATCGTCCATACAACGCCGTGGTAACAGGTCACAAAGAGCTAAAAGGATTCTTGGTCAAGGTTTATTTAGATAGCCAGATGGCTATTCCTGAATGGCAGATGTGGTTGAATCGGATCAACGGCATTGAAGTGATTCGAGAATGTGTGAAAAAACATGGATATACTGGCTTTGTCTTACCGAAGAAATGGATTTATCCCTTACCCACTGAACCTTCGCCTCCACTCAGCAGCTCATATCACCGTAAAAATTTCATCTTAGTTGTGGAAGATATGAACATCCTTAAACACAAACAAAATAAACGATTTTACAAGCAAAAAATGAATCGTGAACTATTAACCGAACTCTATACAGTGATCATGGAATGCCAATTAACAGATTGCATTTCTATTGTGAATATCCCTTTTACCAAGCGAGGGAAAATCGCTTTTGTTGACACAGAACTTTTTTATAATGGGACCCCTAATTTCAGTAGACTGAAAAAACACCTTTCTAAAAAGATGCAAATCCACTTAGATCACCTCATTCAAGAAGGCACATCCCTTTAAAAAATCATTGATCTATATTCAAAACAACAATAAAATCGAATTTTACTATTAATGGTGAACAAAATTGGTTTTATCATAGGTTTTCGTAACCATATACAACAAAAAGGTCGTGAAGATGTCAATACCTAACGCAATCTTAGGAAATGCTTTCTCTACTTTAGGATTGGGAGCATTTTTTTCGGGTTTTTTCGCCGTCGGCAGATCTGTAAGTGAAAACATCGGGTTAGCCGCTGAATCCATGAATACCACCCTCTCCCGATCAAGCCTTATTGGGGGCGCCATCTTTGGAATAGGTGCTGGGGTATTAGAATCGATTATGAAAGTACCGAACAATGTTAAAACCATCAACATCATTGGGTATTCTATCTTAGTCACAATGGCTGTGATTGCACTACTCCACTTTAAGTCGTCGAAGCCTGTATGCATCTCAGGACTTGTCGGAACAGTGATATGGGCCTCCAAATTCTACTATTGGAGAAATCCACTCTGATTTCCACCTCCATTGAGCCCTGAAAGGGCGACACAACCCTTGCCAGGTTCGACTCAAAAGATGACGATTCTTATAGGCGTTCATTCCACTTGCCCACCACTTCTTCAAAGTATGGGATTAAGTCTGTAGTGGAGTGCTGCTCGTCCTTGATCTGCATGGCTTGGTCGTCTGTTAACACTTGCCCTTGGGAAATAAGCCAATCGAGCTGAATGTTGGCAATTAACGGATCAAAATTGCCATGATCTTCCGTTGTTTTTGAATAGGCATACCCCACAAAAGGGATCCCTAAACTGTCGAGCGTTGTTTCAACAGAAACCAACGAATCCACTTTGTCGTCGACAAAGATGATTTTAGACGGTCGATACCCTGTCGTCTCCAGGATCTCGCGAAGCAGTTCCCCTTTATCCCTCGTGTTGGTCGTGTAAATTACACCTGCATGATAAAAATCAGCAAAAACCTCTGGCAAGATCGACAGCTCTTGGTTGAGTTCTGTTTTGGAGAAATCGATGCCAATTTGGAGCAGGAGCTTTTCAGTGATCAGGTCGATATCAGGAATCTGAGAGCCATACCATTCGTGCCGCCCTCGCGAAGTAAAGGCAAATGTCATCAACCCTTTGGCTTGTAATTCGCTGATGAGTTCAGGTGTCGATGGCTCCGGACTTTTTGGGGGAACATTCTCAAAAACAAAGAGGGTGAGCTCATCATGAAGCTGAGGTGCTAAACGTGCACGGACAAATTTCCTCCAAGCTTGCGTCCCCAAACTTGTTTCTGTATCCATGAGAACTTCAGCAATGTTGAAAAGAATCAATGTATTTTCAGTGATTTCTTCTCTAATCTCTTGAATATTCGATGTTTTGATGATTTCGGCATCTAGACTGCCAGTAAAAAACAACACTGACAAAGCCCACGTGATCAACTGTCTCATAATCCCTCAAAAAATAAATAATAATAATGAACTTATTATACACTATTTCTCCTTACTATTCAATATGAAGTTCAAAAATATAGATTGCTGAGAACTCAAGAATTGTTTATGGATAAAAATAGATATTATAAAGGAGAACAGGATATGGGCAGCAAACTTTTCTTCAGCCTCGATGCAATAAAGCCTCAATATCACACAGAGGGGGGAAGCATCACCCATGTGACTTCTAAGGAAGTCCCTGGCTTTGTGAATATCTCTTTTTCTACTTTGAAGCTGAATCCAAAGGGGTTTCATGAGCCTATTTGGCACCCCAATGCAAATAAAATCGGCTACTGCCTGCAAGGCAAAGCATTAGTCACCATGCGCAGCCCAGGCAAAGTGGACACTTTTACTGTTCAAGAAGGTGATGTGTTCTTCATCCCAGAGGGATATATCCACTCTGTGGAAAATATCGGGACAAAAGAAAATGTCATTAGCTTCGCCTATAACAATACGAATCCTGAGGTGATGTGCCTTTCAAAAGCGATCTATTCCCTCTCCGACAACGTCTTCAACGCAACTTTTAACACTCCACCTGGATTTCTTGACGGCATGAAGAAATCTAAAAACCAGGAACTCATTAAAACCCTTTCGTCGCAAAAAGAAGTTCCGGACAGTGCAAGCCGTTTTAAGTTTAATGTTACCCTCAGCAACAAACCGATTCAGACCAAAGGGGGCTATCTTCAGTTAGCCACAAAATCACATCTGCCTGTTCTTGATGGACTAGGAATTTTGCGTTTCGGATTAAACCTAAAAGGAGATGTCGAACCCCATTGGCATACAAATGCAGGGGAACTTGTCTACATCGTCAAAGGGCAGTCGCGCATCACAGTCCTTGACCCTGCGGGACATGTGGAAGTCTTAGAAGTGAAAGGGGGGGAAGGAGCTTTTGCCCCTGCTTCTCATTTTCATAATATTGAAAATATTGGCACGGAAGAGGTGGAAGTGATCGCGTTCTTCAGCCACGCGGAACCTGACTATATCGGGATTGGCGAAGCCGTTGGTGCCTATTCTAATGATCTCTTTGCAAACACATTTAATGTATCGCCAAGCTATTTTAATCCGTTTAAAAAACCTGAAGGCCCCCTCGTCATCGTCCCGCTTTAACACACTTCACTATGAATAAGCCCAAATCATGGTTAACAGGATATGCAAGGTCGCTTCGCGGCAAGATAGACAGAATGGAGTAGAAAAGATCGTGATAATATGCGAAAATAGCTTTTTATATATTTTTTGACACCTGCGTGGATTTTCTTATTATCATGCTTATCCTACCGCGAAGCGATCCTGCTTATCCTGTTCCCCATTGATTGAGTCGTGCACTTGCGATCCTGCTAATCTTGTTCCACGGCGTCTTTGCGTTGAATTAATTATCTCGTATATACTGGAAATTTCGGAGAAAATCATGGATCTATTCGACCTCAGAAAATGGGAAGGCTTTGCTGCTGCTGGAGGATCTTTAGCAGAACCAGCCCTTGTCGACCAAATTGTCATCGACTCAAGAAGAATCAGCACTCCTGGTACGCTTTTTGTCGCCCTCAGAGGGGATAAGAACGATGGCCACGAATACGTCCACCATGCCGCTCAAGCTGAAGCGAAATATGCCCTAGTTTCAAATGATTGGCAATTTTCTCAGGTTTATCCAAACCTGATTTTACTACGCGTACCAGATACCCTAAAAGCATTCCAAGCAATAGCCAAAGCCTATCGATTCACTCTGCCCTCTAAAATCATCGCGATTACGGGTTCATTCGGCAAAACGATGGTCAAAGACCTTCTCCATCCCTTGTTAAGTACACAGAAGACGACCGCCGCTTCCCCTGAAAGCTTTAACAGTCAAATCGGCGTTCCTCTTAGCCTATTGACGATATGCCAGCATCATGAAATCGCTATCATCGAAGCCGCTATCTCGCAAAAAGGTGAGATGGATGCTTTAGCGGATATCATCGCACCAGACTATACGATACTCACCCCGGTCGGAAAGAAGCACCTGGCAACACTCGGGAACCTTGCCACATTGACTGCTGAAACGTTGAAACTCGTATCGAAAACATCAAGAGACGGATGGTCATTGCTGCCTCGAGAAACCAATATAGAAGCTAACCTCTCGGCGGTCTCCTGCCCCTATTTTTTTTGGAATGAACCCCATCCCAACCTCCCGCACGCTTCGGACTTTCAATTCCATGCAGATGCAAAATATTGCCTCAACTTCCCCGATCATCAAAGCTTCCAAGGGATCATTAAGGTCGGATATGCCTATTTCCTCAACCTCATCAATATGTCGGTGAAAGCTGCTTGGCTTCTTGGTATCCCCGCTTCAGAGATCATCTCCATCTTGCAAAACTATCAGCTTGAACCCACACGCGCCGAAATTTTCAGATCCTCTCAAGGCGCTATATTCGTCAATGAAACGTACTGTTCTGATCCACAATCGATAGACCATGTTCTACGCCATTTTGATCACGCCACAGCCAATAGCAGAAAAATCTTTGTGTTCGGAGGGATGAGAGGCAATGCCATTCCTCAATCAGATTATCGACGTATTGGCAAAGCACTCGCACAATCTGCGGTGGATCAGCTGCTCCTAGTCGGCTCAAAACCTTTCAAGCCTTTAATTGAAGAGGTCGAACACCATTCAAAAAAAACAGAAATTATCGCTTTTGACGATTATCAAGAGACGTTCAACTACCTAATACATGATTTAAAAGGACAAGATCTCGTGATCTTCAAAGGAGAAAATAAACTTCCCCACGACGTGCTTGTTCAATGCTTCAACGATAGCTTTGCTCACAATCAATGCATCATCAACCTGGCAGCCATCAAATCCAACCTCGAACTCATCCGAAAGAAATTGCCGGACAATACCCGCATGATGGTCATGGTTAAAGCGTTGGCCTATGGAACCGATGATGTCCGTATTGCAAAATTTTTAACAGCCTGCGGAGTAGATATCTTAGGAGTGTCCTATATCGATGAAGGGATAGCTCTTAAACAAGCTGGGGTTCATCAAGCCATCTTCTCCATCAACGCTGCACCCTACGAAGTCGTTAAAGTCGTCAAATGGGAACTCGAAGTAGGCGTCAGCGACTCCATCTTCATCACAAGCTTGGCTGAAGAAGCTGCCAAGCAACACAAAAAGATCAAAGTTCATTTGCACATCAATACAGGGATGGGACGTTTTGGCTGCCGGTCCGAAGAAGCCCTGTCGTTAGCACGCCAAGTGCTCGCTTCCCCTTCTTTAGAATTGGAGGGGATCATGACCCATTTTGCCTGTGCTGACAACCCCGAAGAAGACGATTTCACCTGGAATCAGGTTGCCTGCTTCGACCGTGTCGTGCAGGAACTTGCTGAGCAGAAGATTGAATGTAAATGGAAACATGCCGCTAATTCAAGCGCCGCTCTCCGCTTCAACTTGCCGCAATACAACATGGTCCGTTTGGGGTTATCTGTTTATGGCCTCTATCCCTCTGAAGCGGTTCGCCATGTCGTTGATTTGCATCTTGCACTCTCGCTCACCTCCCGCATCGCTGGCATTAACGAATGTAAGAAAGATGACACCATCAGCTACGGCCGAAAATATCGGGTCGAACGGGACACACAGAGAATTGCTGTTCTGCCGATTGGATATTTCGATGGGCTGCACCGCAACTACAGCGGAAAAGGGCACGTCCTCATTCGAGGGCAGAAGGCCCCCATGATAGGGAATATCTGCATGGACTATCTCATGGTCGATGTCACCGACATCCCCAACATCTCCGTGGGCGATAAAGTTCTCATCTTCGGCGAAGATGAATTCGGCTATTACCTGTCTCCAGAAGAACTCGCCAATACCGGCGATTCGATAATCTACGAACTCATCACCTGCTTAGGGCCACGCATCCAACGGATCTTCGTGTATGAAGAGAGCAAACAATTCCGGTAGCCCAAACCTAACCCACAACAAGATAGGCAGGATAAGCAAAAAGGACAAAACAGGATATGCAGGATAAACAAAAAAACAGGATAGGCAGGATCGCTTCGCGGCAGGATAGGCAGGATAGGCAGGATAAGAAAAATAAAGAAAATAAGATAGTGAGAAAGATTATCTTTTAATTATTTATTAAAGTTCTATTTTTTTCTTCTCTTTCTCATCCTCCCTATCTTGTTTTTTTATCCTGCCTATCCTGCCGCGAAGCGATCCTGCCTATCCTGTTTTGTCCTTTTTGCTTATCCTGCTTATCTTGTTTTGTCCCTTTTGTCTGCTTGCGATCCTGCCTATCTTGTGCCGGCGTCGGCGCCTAATCTGACAAAAGGCCCTCCCTCACGCGTTCCTAAAGCCACGGAGATACTCCCTGTTGCAAATTCGAAAAATGGCTTCCATTCCTCCAAATTCAAACTGAAAATGAAATCATCCTCCATGCAGCGAATATAAAACGTCTGCTTGACTTCAATTTGCAGCCCATGCAGCTCTTCTTCAGCAGCAAAAGTGATAAAATTTCCACCTAAAAACATATCAAGAGGCAAAATGCTTCCCTCTGAAAATTCAACCGCCAATTCCGAACACTCTCCCTGCACACATCGATTTAACTCACTTTCTGTGATATCAAAGATGTTGACCACTCTCAAAAGATGCTCCGAGCTTTCTCGATCAATGATAGAAGCAAAGCATAAGAAACAGGCTCCACATGCTGTCAAAGATAGGATTAAAAAATTTTTCATCTATTCTCCTTTATACTACAGTTGTAGTATTTCGAGTAAATTTTTTTTGATCAAAATATCCAATACCTTCCCAGGAAAATCCCAAAGATGGCCACGCATGCTGCAACTGCAGCCAGGACAAAGCGTGTTTTTTTAAAACGCGTAGAGGTTTGTGCGAGAAGGATATCGATTCTTCGATGAAGTTGGTGTCCTTTCGCAAGGTGGTAAGTTAGAAGAGGAGAAACGTTTTGAACATTATGTCGAGCAGATTTGCAGATGGCAGCCGCAAGGTCAACAGGGTCGACATGATATTTTTTGCAATCATGATCGCAGCCTATCTCCAGACCCTCTTCGATCCGATTCCTCAGCCAGTGTGTTGGTATCCACCAAAACATCGAACAAATGATCGTCAGAGTCAATCTAACCAAATTGTCTTTATGCCGGATATGTTCGACTTCATGGGCTAAGGCTGCCTCATACTCTTTCTGAGATAGAAGCCGTGATAAGCCTTGCGGAAAAAAAATCGTTGAAGATAGTAATCCGGCCACAAAAGGCGACCCTTTAAGATCTGGCAACACGTTGACTTTCAAAGAATACTTCTTAAGGATATGATTCAATGCACTGTTGCGCACTTTTTTCAGGGATCTCCCTTTCCATGCTGTCAATCTGTTGAGCTGCTCGACGCCGCAAAGATAGCCAGTCAATCGTTTCACTAAAATCATCACCGTCACAAACAAAAAGATGAATGCAAAAGAGTGCAACAGAAGAGGAGGTGTGATGTAGGCTATCATGTCAGCTAGAGTAAAAGTCAGATTTCCAGGTGCCGTCATCTGAATTCCAGAGAGAAGAGGCAAAGCTAACCACTCGTTGATGTAAGGAAAAAGTCCGAAAAATACCCCTATCGTTCTTGAGCCTTCTTCACAGAGTAAGGGGTTGATGCCTTGCAGATAGGACCAACGGGAGAAATCATACAAAAAAGGGTCTAACGCTAATTTAACAATGGGAATCATTCTTAAGTATGAGGCATAACGCCCCTGCTTAACCCTAAATAATCCTATCAGAATTTCTATAAGAAAAAGAGTCGTTAAAAATGCTAACAGGCTATTTAGAACGATATTTAATAGAAAAAAGGATAATTGTTCCATCGTTTGATCTCCAAACCAACTTGAGCGGTTATTTTCTCTCGACCTTTCGTTTTTTTATGAGCTTTTCAATCTCTTCTAAGTCTTCGGTATTGAGGTCATCGGTCTCCAGTAAGTAGCTCACCATGGCTAAGGGCTTGCCCCCAAAGATTTTATTCTTTATTCGCTGCAATAAGCTATTTGCAGGAAGATTCCTGCTTTTAGAAGCCCAATAAAGGTACTGACGACCCTCTTTCTCTCTTTCTAACTCACCCTTGTCAGCCATCCGTGACATCACGGTCATGATCGTTGTATAGCTTCCCTCACTCCCCAACCCCTCATAGACTGCGCGGACTGTGGTCCGCCCTAATTTGCGGATGATTTTCAAAATAGAGAATTCAAGTTCTCCAAAAGCTAGTTTGCGCACTGCAGCGACTCCTTATGATCTTTGATAGACAAAGTACTACATGTGTAGTATTTCTGTCAAGAAGTGTCTTCATTTTAAACAAAAATCTTGTCGACGGGTGCTTGTCAAAATGGTTCGTTGCAAAAGCGGAAGAGGACTTCCGCACTCCAAACGCTTCGCGAAGCACAAATACTGCTTGCGCGAAGCGTTTGGAGTGCGGAAGTCCTCTTCCGCTTTTGCAACGAACCATTTTGTCAAGCATCTGTGAGTAGTTAAAAAATGTTTTTGGCGAAAGCTCACAGAACTGGTACTGGCCTACTTATCTGGTCATCTACATTCGAACGTAAGACCAGCCAATAGGTTTACAGTTATCGTAAGGCATATATCCATGGAAGGGGCGAGGATCGGAGTCAAAGACAAGAGGAAGGAAATGGTTATCCCCCTCCCACATCGGGAGAGAGTAGATTTGATCGATGGGAACCCATTCCAGATTTCCTTCGGCATTGGATTGAAATGGAGTGCCAGTGAAGGCATCTATCCTGAAAACGAAGCCTAACCAATCTTCCCCGTTCTTTCCAAAGCCTGTCCAATTGACCGTTCCCCTCAATACCATCTCAATGCATTCGATGCCAGCCTCTTCAAAGATCTCTCGTCGCATACAAGTTGCAACATCTTCAGCTCTTTCCATTTTGCCGCCGAGTCCCATGTATTTTCCGATGTTATGATCTTCTGGGCGAGCATTTCTGTGGACAAGCAAGACCTCTTTCTTATCGGGGGACAAGATATATCCTACGGTTCCAATAATGGGCGTGTATGGCATAATGACTGCCTTTTAGGTAAGATTTTAATACATCACTCAACAGCGCCCTTTTCCCTCAAGAGAGCGATAAGCTCATCTCGGGTGAGCTGAGGTGGTTGTACGATTTCAGGCAAACCACTTTCTTGTTCAAACAACAACCAGCCTAAAGGTGTACGACCGTTGGGTCCTAGATCTATATTATTGATATCTAAACCTAATTCCAAAAGCAAATCGACGATCTCTCTATGTTTAATACGAGACCAGGTGACGTTTGACATAGTCGATCTAATCCCATTTAATTCATCTGGCGAAATTCGATGGCTCTGTACAAGATATCTTAGGTATTCAGGATTATCGGACATGACGGCATTAATAAACCCAGATTCAGCAAGACTTCCTCGACGTAAGAAATCGCATCCACGATCGACGAGAAGTTTAAACACATCGATATTCATGTGATGTTGTGAAATGAGGCCATATCCTAATTCAGGATGTTTATTCAAATCAACACCTGGTTGGCTTAAAAGTCGTCTTGCGGCGCTTAAGTGGTTTGCAATATGGCGAATAGCTGCTTCTGGAGGGTTCTCATTGGACAGATAGGCGTTGACAGCGTTTTCATCAGCAACCTTCTGTGCTTTGTACAATTCAGCCATTTTGAGTAAGAGACCCGGTAGGAGTATCACACAAACAACCATCGTTACCCTAACAACTATATACAAATCGGCGTTGATGTGGATCAGTCGGTGTGTTAGCTTGCTCAGAAAAGTGTCGAATGGACTCCACTTAGGATAAGAGAGAACAGACATAGCAATAGTCACAATTGAAGTACGAATGCTTATCAGTTTATCATCCACCTCAAAACCATTTAATTTAACAGCAGGAGTTAACAACGGAACCCATCGGAAATATTGATTCACAAAAGAGGGACTGCTACCAGTAATTGACGAGGAACTTTCTGAAGCCATAATTAACTCATTTATCAATTTATAATAATGAAAAATTATATCATTCCATCAAATAATTGTCTAACAAATTCAAACAGAATTTAAAATTAAAGGATCTGGTATTGCATGCGTCAACCGTTGATTAACCTCAAGCTAAAAAAATGGACGGGCACGCACGCGCATCCTATTACCCATATGTCGCCCTTACAGGGCTCACAAATAGGTAGAAACCTGTACCCAGGCCTGACGGCCTGGGAAACTCGCCCCCAAATAGCGAGCCCTGAAAGGGCGACACAAAGTTATGGGTAATAGGATGCGCACGCGGGCACGAAAAGGAACTTCTGCAAATACTTCCTTAGGTCCTTGAGGTCCCTTTCCCTCAGGTCCCTTTTTTTCTTAACCTGATGTGGGTGAGAAAATTAAGATAGCGTCTGATATGGCTTCAACATATTTCCCCTCTTCCAAAATCGTCCCGCAGGGGTCATTGACGATGATGCCTTCGACGATCATGACCGAGGAACTGCCGCCATCTAAATTTAATGCATCGATGCAGCCAAGTTCGAGCATGAATTCAGCTAATTCTTTCATTGTCATCCCGCCAAAAAACTGATAGAGGCGGGCATCCACGACGACAAAGACCCATTCGCCATTTTCCCTGATTCCCACAGCTGTTCGCGGATGCCTGTGAGTCAAAAACGATTCAAGCGTCTGTTCGGGACTAAAATCCTCAATGACATTTCCTTCCCTCACTAATACAGGAGTTCCTCCCACGATATAATCCATCGCCTTCCATTCTTCAGCAGTGGTATAGATGGGGTCAGACATAGGGATCACCTCTATTTCACATCCATCGGGACAGGCATTGAGAGGGTAGTTTGTCAACACTCTATCGATCAATACTTGATGACTGCTCAAAGACCACCCTATAGCCCCTCTTGGCTTCAGAGGGGTGCCATACCAGTGACGATCAATTTTCAAGATCCCTGCTGGATGTCCATCGAGTTTCCAAAAGCCCCCATTGACTGCCGCCGCAGCTCCATAACGACTCACTAGTGTTGAAGCTGTTTCTCTAGAAAATTCTGTTCCAGAGGCTCTGACAGGCATGATCGCATGCTTTTTTGGATCAACTGTCAACACGTGAATAGAAGTAAAAAACCCATCGGAAAAACATTCATAGGAGAATCCGATCGCCTCCGAGGTGAGTGCAAGCGATAACAAAATGATGATGATTTTATTCATGACTAAGAGTCCTTAGAGCATCTCAGAAAGGAGTACGCAGCTTGTCAGATATGCTATTGTCTGAGGTGGCGAGTATTCATTGCTGGACTTTCAAAATTAGAACGAAACGGGTTAATGTCTAATCCACCCCTTCGTGTGTAACGACCATACACTGTCAATCGCTCGGGGCGGCATCGAGTGAGGATATCATAGAAAATCTGCTCGACACAGTGTTCAGCAAATCCTGAATGCCTTCTAAAGGAAATGAAATATTTCAGCAATCCTTCGTGGTTAATCTTTGGACCAGAATATCGAACAAACACAGACCCCCAATCGGGCTGACCTGTCGCGAGGCAGTTGGATTTCAAGAGGTCGGTATAAACATCCTCTTCAACTTGCTCTGAAGTGACGGTTAAAAAATTCTTATCGACTTCATAGACGTTGGTTTCGATGTCTAGAGAATCTAAACAGATCCCTGAAAATTCTTCTAGGGTGCGTGTTCTCAAGTTTGATGGAGGGAAGAAATCCATCGTCACATCAGATCCGACAGCTTTTGATATATCATTCTGAATAACGGACTGAACTTGGTCAAAGGATTCAAAACGAGACTGATTAAAAGAATTTAAATACAACTTCAGAGATTTAGACTCCACGACATTAGGAGAAGTGCATGGAAAAGAGAGGTCTGCCATCGCAATTTCGGGTTTACCCTTGAGATTCAGCCAGGAAATTTCATACCCTGTCCAGAGATCAACTCCATCAAAAGGAAGATCTTTGCCAAGGCCAATTTTATCTCTCGCTAGAGTTCTAGGGATAGGGTATAACAAATCAGGGGAGTATGTTTCGACATAAACTGTCTTTTGACCTAATGGGGATTCTTTCAACATCTAACTAATCTCCTAAATGATGCAATACAAATAATACAAACTATAGACATTCGTAAAATATAATTCTATTAAAAAGATTATTCCATTAACATGGGATCAACAGGTAAACACGTCATGACTCCACTGAAACAGCAAAAAATGGATAAGGCCTCAGTCATCGGGATTGAAGGATATATTGCCATCTTAGCCATCCTTAGCATCACTGCCTATTTAATCCTCTATTATTTCATTCCTGAACTCGAAACATATGCTGTTCTTCCTCTCTATATTACCCTTGGATTAGGTGGGGGAATCCTCGTTTTTGACCTCTTGTCCAAGTTGGTCACATTCAGGTTCGATTCCGACCTCCTCGCAGGACTGTCCATCGTTACTGCCATCCTCCTTGAACAGTATTTAGCAGGATCATTGGTTGTTCTGATGCTTTCAGGGGGGAAAACAATAGAAAACTATGCCATCAGAACGGCTTCTAAGATGCTTGATTTGCTGGCAAAACGGGCACCAACGACAGCCCATCGCAAGCATGGCGAAGTGATCGAAGATATCTTTGTCGAAGATATTGCCATCGGAGATGCTCTGATCATATTTCCTCACGAAATCTGCCCAGTGGATGGCGACGTAACCATAGGATATGGTGTGATGGATGAGTCATACCTGACAGGAGAGCCTTTCCTCATTTCAAAAGCTCCTGGCTCAGCAGTTCTTTCCGGGTCGATCAATGGAGATGCCTCATTAACAATCCAAGCGACTAAACTCGCTCAAGATTCACGCTATGCGCAGATCATGAAAGTAATGTCTGAGTCTGAACAAAAGCGGCCACGGATGCGTAGGCTTGCAGATCAATTAGGAGCCTGGTACACTCCAATAGCCGTTGTCATCGCTGTGTCAGCTTGGATGATCAGCGGTGACGCTATCCGCTTTTTAGCCGTACTCGTCATCGCTACTCCTTGTCCTCTGCTGATTGCCATTCCTGTCGCCATCATCGGATCGATATCCTTATGTGCTCGGCGGGGCATTCTCATCAAAAATGCCATCGTACTCGAACAAATCGATCAATGCAAAACAATGATTTTCGATAAGACAGGCACCCTCACCTATGGCAAACCTACCCTCACAGATCAAACTATCTATAACGAAAACAACCCTGCTGAAATATTAACTCTAGTCGCCAGTATTGAAAGGTACTCCAAACATCCATTAGCAAGTGCTATCCTGGAAAAAGCTGAACAAGAGAACATCAAGCTGGTCGATGTTAAACAAATCAGCGAACCGCAAGGCGAAGGTCTTCACGGCACTGTTGACGGACACAAAGTAACGATCACAAGCCGCAAACAGCTCTCTCGTTATGGGTTAGAAAATGAGGTTTCTTCTTTACCTCAAGGAATCGGTCTGGAATGCGTTATCCTCCTCGATGGTCAATTGGCTGCCCACTACCATTTCAGAGATACGCCTCGAACTGACAGCGAATCTTTTATTCACCATCTGCGCCCTAAACATGGAATCAACAAAGTGATGATCGTGTCGGGGGATCGATTAGAAGAGGTTAAATATTTAGCTGATTTCGTCGGCATCACTGAAGTTTATGCAGGGAAAAGCCCGGAAGAAAAGGTCGCGATCGTAGAAAGAGAAACGAAACTGCAAAAAACAGCATATCTGGGAGACGGCATCAACGACGCCCCTGCTTTAATTGCTTCCACAGTAGGAATTGCATTCGGTCGAAATAGCGACATCACGGCAGAAGCCGCAGGAGCTGTTGTCATGGATAGCAGTTTGGAAAAAGTCGACGAGTTTTTGCATATCAGCATGCGGATGAAAACTATCGCCTTGCAAAGTGCACTTGGTGGAATGACCCTTTCGATTCTTGGAATGGTCATCGCAGCTTTCGGATTTCTCCCTCCTGTCGCCGGAGCCATCAGCCAGGAGGTGATCGACGTCTTCGCAATCTTAAATTCTCTCCGAACGATCTGGAAGCCAGCGATCATGAGCGACATCCCAGAACAAGATAGACAGGATCATTGATAGCCTTCCCAACATAGAAAAACAGGATAGGCAAGATAAGGGACAACACAGGATGGGCAGGATCGCTTCGCGGCAGGATAAGCAAGATATTAAATAAAATGCCAAAAATGCCCTTCATCTTTCCTATCCTACCCATCTTGTAAAATTGACAGGATGGGAAAGATAGAAAGGATGGGGGACAATATTGTATCATTATCCTTCTTATCCTGCCGCGAAGCGATCCTGCCCATCCTGTGTTGTCCCTTATCTTGCCTATCCTGTTTATCTATGTTGGGAAGTGTATAGTGTCCTGCCTATCTTGTCTCGCAGCGGACGTTGCCCTCCTCATCGATAGAGAAGTCGTTATTAAGGGAGCTTGGAGAACTTTTTGCTATTCCAGCAACAGCATTGAAGTTAAGAGGGATATTTGGATCGATTTCGCCATTATCCATTAGCTCTTTATACCTCTCTAATACCCTGGTGATAAAAGGCAACCCGATGATGATTGCTTGAAACAGCCTCTCTTCCTTTGAATCGCCCAGCTGTCGCTGATTAGAAAGGTTGACTAATGTCGCAGGCACATACGTCGGAGTTCGACTAAATTGGTCGATCTGCTGAACATCAAACTTCGCGATAATCTTGCTGCGCATCGCATCGTCAAAACGACCCATTGCCTCCTTTAACACAACCCCTTCTTCCAGAGTGAATAGTCTAAGCATTGCGCCAAGGCGTGCTAAAACACGATCAGTGTTATCTTCAGCGTTTAGGCCAAGCCAAGAGGCACGTATCCCTAAATAGGTGTTATAGGCATCCCATTCGGTTTTAATGGGATTAGAAAGCACTCTCATGGCCTCTCCAGTTGCTTGTAAGGCTCGATGCGTCAGTTCAGTATATGCAAGGGAAGAATGGTGATTGACATGCCCAAAAGCGCCAGCAACATCGCAAGTGTGAACGAATAGATCGAACGATAAAGCCATCGGATCCTCCGAGGGGATTCCACTTTCACGGAGTTTACGAAACATCGCAACACCCCCTTCTAGATGAGTCACATGGCCATAATGAGCTAGGTTAGCGACTTTAACAAGAAGTTTTCTAGCCGAGCAGGATAGCTGGGCAAAGGATGGGCATAGCTCAGGGTGCTTTTCGATCATCTGCATCACTTCGCCGTGGAAATCATCATGGTCCGGAGATTCAATGCCATAGGGTCTGAACAGCGCTCGCGCCTTTTCACTCTTTCCAATATCCCCAAGGACTAAAGCCGTTTCCATCGCCTGTGCCATCTCCATCTCCGAGATTCCCTCCCATTGAGATTTCAACACCCTTTGTCCTTCTAAATGGAAAGTCTGAAACCCTTCTCGACTAAGCTTGTCCTCTTTTGACTGCCCCGCAGTAAATTCCAAATAAGATTTTTCACTGCCGTCTAGAACAAGTTTTAAACACCGAATCGTCATCATAGTCCGGTCAAATTCAATATACTTCTGACCAAATAGCTGCTCAGAATAGGATCCTCCGAGGCTTGCTTGATTTTCTTCAGTTTTCCGGACGTCGGCATCGGCCAGCCACAAAATTTCAGGATGCTGCTCTATGCATTTTTCTACCCACAATAACCCTTCATCAACTTGAGAAAAGACGGCCGGTATCGGAGCGCTAAAAGAGGGTAATACAGCTCCCACAAATAGTAGAAACAACCTAAATATTCCTAATTTTTTCATGATATCATCTCCAAGATATAGAACAAGATAACACAATAATTATTAATCTTTGGATAAAAAAAGCAATTATTATAAACTCGAACTATTAAAATGAGGATCCATCTCCATGTTTACTATCCCTGAAATTTCTCCCGGCATCGCTCAACTTTCGAAGCGGTTTAAAGGCCTCTTACTTGATGCTTACGGAGTCTTCTGGGGAGGAAATGCCTTTGGTCCTTTTCCCGGATCAAAAGAAGTCATGAAAAAACTTGTCTCCGAAGGGAAGATCATCGGCATTCTATCCAACGCGACTCAGCTTGCTGCTAAAGAAATCGCTAAACTGCATCAAAGCGGCCTGATCCAAGGAGAACATTTTCATTTCTTCATGACCTCCGGAGAGGTTGCTAAAGAAATTTTTTCTCTAAAGAAGCTCCCTTTTGAAACTCCTCGAAACAAGTTTATGCTATTTTGTGGAGGACACTCCAAATACTCCCATCATGAAGCCCTTTTCCAAGAGAGCGTCTACACTGAAACATCCGATATTGATGAAGCCGATTTTATTTATATTTCTACTCCTCATATCGGCGGTGAAGATCAAACTGATCCCAAACTCTTCCTCAAAGAACTTGAAAAATTACAGCTAAAAAATTTACCGATGATTTGTCCGAATCCAGATCAGTTTGCACATGAGGGAAATCCCCCAAGAGCTGTTGTCAGGCAAGGTACCATTGCGCTGATGTATGAGGCGATGGGCGGCCAGATATTTTATATAGGGAAGCCTCATGACATGTCTTATCGAGCTGCTATGGACCATTTTTTAAAGTATAACATCGCTAGTCCATCTGACATTTTAATGGTCGGAGATACTCCAGAAACGGATATCCGCGGCGCTCGCAGCTTTGGAATGCCTTCAGCGTTAGTCACTCGAACAGGCATCATGGCTGACAGAATCACTCATTATGGACTAGAAACCGTGATGCAGAGACTTCCACCTCAAGATCTTCCAGATTATTATATTGAGAGGTTGATCGATGACGTTTGAACTTCACCCAAATCTTATTAAGAAGTTGTTCATTGCTGACTTGCCTCTTTGCAGAGTTCTTCTAGAAGATGAGAAGCATTACCCTTGGATTTTCCTCGTTCCTCGCAGGCCAAATATTTCTCGCATGATGGAGTTATCCCCTTCAGATCAACTGCAACTCATCAAAGAGCTGGATTTCGCCCAAAAGATCATGTGGGAGGAATTTCAACCCACTCAATTAAATGTAGCGGCAATTGGAAATAAAACGCCCCAGCTGCACATTCATCTGATCGCAAGATATGCCGATGACCCTGCATGGCCTAATACCGTCTGGGATCATCCAGTCCGTTCATGCTGTGATGAAGAGATGAAAACTTCAAGAACAGCACGCCTGCAAACGCTGATTTCTCCCTCAAAAATGTGAGAATATCACAGTTTTTAGCTCCTAAAATGGACCTAAGGAGGTAATTGCATAAGTCGAGCCAGAACCAGTTCCGTGAGCTTTCGCCAAAAACATCTCTTAACTGCTCGCAGGTTCTTGGCAAAATGGTTCGTTGCAAAAGCGGAAGTCCTCTTCGCTTTTCGATGGTCAATTTTGGAAACAACCTGTGAGTGAATAAGAGTCTGTTGTTGGCGATAGCTCACAGGACCTTAGGTACTTTTGGTCTCTTGTCCCTTTTTAATCCTCACTTTCCTCTGAAATTCCCAATGACTGACAATTTAGAATCATTTTTTGATTGCAAAAAATTACTCTAATCCAGCATAATAGTTTAAAAGGAAATTTAAATGTCTTTATTAAAGAATAATTACAACCAGTGTCGTTTATCTTGTAGAGCGTCAATTGACCGTTCACTTTCCCTCGTCTCCTTTTTCTCATCTGTCGTCGTCGTGCGCTACGCGCACATATAACCGATTGCCCTCACTTATCACATTAGCTTAACAAAAAAATAGAATATCAATAGATCCCTGACGGGATCAAATGAGACATTTTCGACAGAGGTAAAAAAATGAAAGCCATGAACAAGTTTTTTAAATCACAATCGTTAGCCATTGGACTGGCAATGTTTTCCATGTTCTTCGGAGCTGGAAATATCATCTTTCCTTTAGCTGTTGGTCAATTTGCTGGGGATCAAAACCTTTATGCGATGTCCGGCCTGATCCTCACCGCCGCCATTCTACCCATTGCAGGCGTCATCGCTATGATTTTATTCGACGGAAACACTCATCAGTTTTTTGGACGGCTTGGGAAAGTCCCCGGCTTTTTACTTGCTCTAACAACAATAAGCCTTTTGGGTCCTTTGGGCTCCACTCCCAGGTGCATCGCACTTTCCTATGTCACATTAAAAAGTTCATTTTCAGAGTTGTCGCCCATTTTATTCAGTGCCTTTGCTTGCGGGATCATTTTTCTATTTACCATTAGAAAAAATCATATTTTAACGCTGCTAGGATGGGTTTTAACTCCTGTTTTGCTTATCTCCCTCGTTTCTATCATTATGATGGGGCTATTCACAGCTCCAGATGTACAGAACATCAACGAAACTGATACAAACATGTTTTTACATGGATTGAAAGAAGGCTACAATACAATGGATCTGCTAGCAGCATTTTTCTTTTCGTCGACAATTTTGAATATTCTCAGGATGCGTTTAAAAGCAGATGAAACAGGCTCATCCGGATATATTAAAACAGCCTTGCAAGCCAGTATTATCGGGGCTCTTTTGCTTTCGATCATTTATGTTGGCTTCAGCACCCTAGCAGCTTTCCATGGAAGCGATCTGGATAGCAATGCCAAAGACCTGTTGTTATCAACCATCACTATGAAAGTTGCTGGTACACATGCTGGAACGCTGGTTTGTATCACAATAGCCCTGGCTTGCCTGACAACAGCGATTGCCTTGATTTCAGCCTTTACCGATTTCGTACAGAAAGAGGTCTTTCACCAGAAAATCAGTTATGAAATCATTCTTATTGGCTCCTTGCTACTCACTTTTTTCGTCTCAACTTTTGAATTCACCGGTATTTCAACTTTCCTTGGACCGATCTTGCAAATTTGTTATCCTGGATTGATTGTCTTAACCCTCTTGAATATCGCTTACCGGCTCAAAAATTTTAAACCGATCAAGGTTCCTGTCTTTGCGACATTTGCCCTCTCGGCTTTCTTCTACTTCTTTCAACCGTAAACTGACTGTTCTCCCATAAGATGAAGGGACCTAAAAAGGGACGTAAAGGTGAAAAACTTCTTAATGGTTAAGATTAACGAATGTTGCCAAAGCAAGAAAACCTGTCTAGGAGATTATATCGAATAGTTCTGAAGAGCACTTATATTATCCCTTACGTCCCTTTTTAGGTCCCTTTGGTCCTTTAGGTCCTTGTGGTCCCTTGTCCCTTTCCTTTAGGTCCCTTGTCCTTTATTTAGAGTCCGGCGCAACTATTCACATTTAATTACATCAAATGCTATAATAAACTTTATTATAATGTTAATTAATTTTAGGAATTTACTATGCCAGGTTTAGAAGAGTTGCATGTCAATTTCTCCAGACAAGAAACTGAGTATGAGATCCACCTGATCCAAGGGGAATCAACACACTCAGTCAAAATTAACGGTGTGAACTACACTGTTTTAGGCGATGAAGAAAAACTACAAACTGCATGTGAGATTTTAAATTCAGTCTCATTAGATTTCATTTCAAACTCAGAAGACCTGAAAGGGCGATTAGCCACACGGGGAGATCTTGTATTCCCTACTCAACAACGAACGGATACTGTCGGCGTTGACACTCTAAATACCCAATCAATCGCTTCCTCATCATCAGGGCCGTATCCTCCAACTACCGGCCTGACCACAAGCAAATGGTTACTAGAAGAGAACATCGCCGCTGCAAAAGAAAGAAAATTGGTTGCCGAGAAATATTGGGAAGTGAATAGCAGTAAAGAGGATCATCGTGGATTGATGAGCTTTCTAACCCCACGGTTGATCGGAGAAGATCAAATCCATCTGGTCAGAGAATTTGAAGAAGCATTAGAACAAAAAGATAAAGAAAAATTTATCTCCCTTTTTGATCATCTTCCAAGAGCTTTTGTTTCTAGCATTGAAGGGGGCGAAAATCTACAAATCCTTCCCATGCGCACGTTCGCAGGTAATAGAGGATTTACCGAAGAAGATAAAATCAATTTAGAAGACTATCTCCGCGATACTGGTTTCTCAGGCGTTATCTCTCTGACCACGCAAGGAGCTCCCCTTGCGGTTAAAACTGCCAATATCGATCACTTCGACGCCCCTTTTGCCACACACTCTCTTGGTAAAGCCTTTACAGGAATCCTGCTCATGACTTTGATCGAAAAAGGAATCATCGAAGAGAGTCTTATCGATGAACCGTTGCAGCTGGAAGATCATGTCCTTGCACGATTAAATGAACGAGGGATTCCAAAGGAACTGTTGGCAAATATCTCACTCAGGCAAGTCATGCAGCACACAAGCGGACTGGGAGATTTTCTTCTCGAATACCAAAAAGCCATTAAAAAAGCCTTGGATGATGGATTGCCCCCTCCTGACATTGAAAAACTTGAAGATCTATTGCAATTTGCCGATCCTGCAGTTAAAACTCTGGCAGAAGGTGAAGAAAGCTATAGCAACCTGGGTTCGCTATTATTTGGACTGTCGCTTCAACATCATTATAACAAAACACTCACAGCAGAAATTAAAGCAGCTGAGGATCGTATTGAACAGCTAAAAAGAGAGCGGGACGAGGCAGGAGCGGATCCTTCACTGTCAGGCCTAATTGAGCAATATCAAGCAGAGGAAGCGCATTTGCAGCAACTGAAAGCAGCTTATACTCCTTATAGCGAGATATTAAAACAGCATGTAATCAGACCTGCTGG
>JAGVJP010000125.1 GCA_020051075.1 Parachlamydiales bacterium | reverse complement strand
TTTTTGTGAATAAACACATTAATTGGAGTGTTCGCTCTTTTTCAAGAAAGATCTTTATAAGATCGACTCGAAATCCAGCATAGCAACTGATGCGTATGCTTTCCCATCCAGCTCAATTTTTTTGCTCTATCTTGCCTATCCTGCCGCGAAGCGATCCTGCCGATCCTGTTTTGTCCTTTTTGCCTATCTTGTGCACTCTCTGTGCCCTCCGTGCCTCTGTGTTTCAATTTCTATCATTATTTTATTAGAAGTTGCAGTATTTCTTCTCTAAAAAAATTCTATTTGATTTTTTCACAAGAACCGTTAGGCTGAACGTAGAAACAATCTTCTCAAAATAGGGGTGATATTATGCTTCGTTGGGCACTTATATTCTTTATTGTTGCTATCATAGCTGGTTTATTAGGGTTTGGCGGCATCGCTTCAGCGGCAACAGGTATTGCCCAAATTCTCTTTTATGTCTTTTTGGTTCTCTTTCTCATCGCTGTGGTATTTGCATTATTGGGAGGACGCTCACCCCCTTCTCCCCTCTAAGGAAGTGTTCAACAATAAATTGGGCAATTGGGCTGCGCCAAAGCCCCGGGGTTGACCGATCAGAAGCGACCCAATATTATATAATATGGGGTCGCTTTTGATCGGTCAACCCCGGGAGCTTTCGCGCAGCCCAATTGCCCAATTTATTATTGAACACTTCCTAACACTGAATAGGATACAGAAATTGCCATGTCGAATAAATCCCACCGCCTGCAATGTGTCGGCGAAACCTACCATCAATTTCGCCTGACTCGAGCGATCGAATTACCTGAGCTGCAATGTTTTTTTCGCGAGCTCGTTCACGAGCCGACCGGCGCCAACATCATGCACATTGGCAACGATGATCCAGAAAACCTCTTTTGCCTCTCTTTTCAAACTATCCCCACAAGCTCAAATGGTGTCGCCCATATCCTAGAGCATACTGTTTTATGCGGTTCGAAGAAGTTTCCGGTCAAAGATCCTTTTTTCGCTATGAACCGGAGAAGTTTGAATACTTTCATGAACGCTCTTACCGGAGCAGATTTTACCTGCTATCCCGCTGCATCCCAAGTCCCAACAGACTTCTACAACCTGCTTGACGTTTACCTTGATGCTGTATTTCATCCGAACCTCAATAGACTTAGCTTCCTGCAAGAAGGCCATCGCCTTGAATTTAGCCAACCAGACGATCTAAAAACTCCGCTAGAGTATAAAGGAATTGTCTTCAATGAAATGAAAGGGGCTCTCTCTTCTTCAACAGCAAGGTTATCTGAAGCGATAAACCATGCATTGTTCCCCAATGTCACCTATGGTCAAAATTCTGGAGGCGACCCTCGCAACATCCCTCAATTAACATATGACGAACTTAAGCAATTCTACCACACGTTTTACACCCCGAGCCGCTGCCTATTTTTCTTTTATGGGAACCTCCCTCTAGAACAACATCTAGATTTTATTGAGAAGCAAACGCTCAATGAAGCAAAAAGAGTCGACCCGCTTCCTCCTCTTCCCTTGCAGCCCCGCTTTACAGAACCGCGTTTTAGTGAATTAACCTATCCTATCGCGGCAGAAGAAAGCCTTGAAGAGAAAACACTCATTGCCTTTGCTTGGCTGACCTGCCATATCCTGGAACAGGAAGATCTGTTAGCGTTAAACATTCTTGAAATCATCTTGATGGATACCGATGCCTCGCCTCTCAAGATGGCATTTCAGAAGTCAGGCCTCTGCAAACAAGCCAATTCGTTCATTGACGTAGAAATCAGTGAGATCCCTTGGGGGATTGTTCTACGTGGATGCGAACCAGAAAACTTTGACGAACTGGAAAAAATCCTCAAGACAACACTCACTCATATTGCCACTCATGGCATATCGTTAACACTCATTGAAAATGCGATCCATCAACTTGAATTTTACCGAAGTGAAATCACTGGCGACCATGCCCCTTTTGGGTTATCGTTATTCATGCGTTCCGGACTGCTTAAGCAGCATGGAGCTAATCCGGAAGAAGGACTTCTGATTCACAGGCTGTTTGACAGGCTCCGAAAAAATCATCTGGCAAACCCCCATTACTTTAGCGGCATCATCAAAAAATACCTGATCGACAATCCACATTATATACGCATTGTGATGAAGCCGAATCCTGAGCTTGGCACGTTAGAGAGTGAGGAAGAAACACAGGTCCTTCAAGCTATCAAAGATTCTCTCACTGCTGATCAGAAAGAGATGATTATTAAACAAGCTGCCGAATTAGCCGATTTTCAGGAAAAGCAAGAGGAAGAGGACTTCGATGTTCTCCCTAAAGTATACTTAAAAGATATTCCATTAGGGACCAAAGACTATCCATTGGCTAAAGAAGAGGTGGGGAAATTAACAGTTTTTCATCGTCAAGTTTTCACCAATGAAATTGTCTATGCAGACCTTGTCTATGATCTCCCACAGCTTGCAGAAGATGACTGGGTCTATCTCCGCCTCTTCACCCTTGTATTGACACAGATGGGATGCGGAACCCGTTCCTATGTCGAAAATCTCGACTTTATCCAAGGAAACACTGGTGGGCTCAGCGCAAACATTAATCTAAATATGCAGGCGAAAGATCCCACTCAATTCGTTCCGACCTTTCATTTGAGGGGGAAGGCACTGCATCGCAAAGCTTCAAAACTGTTCGGATTAATGCATGAGACAATCGCTGATGCCAAGCTAAATGACCTGAAACGGTTTAAGGAAATCCTTGTAAAGCACTTCTCTGCAATTGAAGGCCGGCTCAACCAAAGTGCTCTAAAATATGCTATAAACTTATCAGCCAGTCCCCTTAATGTTGCTTCCAAACTTGCCAACCACCTCTATGGAATCAATTACTACCACAAATTAAGAGAATTGGTACATACATTCAACACCGAGGGAGCCAATATTTTAGAAAGGTTGCTAGAAATTCAGAATAAAGTGACCTGTTTAGAACATCCGCATCTTATCATCAGCTCTGACGCTGCAATTTATAACGAGATGCGCGACCATGGATTCTATGGTCTTAGCAGTTTAGAAACCCGTCCTTTCGAACCATGGAAAACTGATTCTTCCCTCCATCCAATCCCCTCTCAAGGGTGTGTCATTGCCTCCCCCGTCGCTTTCATAGGAAAAGCATTCCCTACCGTTGGTTATACACATCCGATGACACCTGCATTGAACATCGCAGCCTCTCTCTTTGATAATTTAACACTCCATCGCCTCATTCGGGAGCAGGGTGGAGCTTATGGAGGAGGATCGGCCAGCAATTCTCTTTCAGGGAATTTCTATTTCTATTCTTACCGAGATCCAAATATTGTTCAGACTTTTCACGCCTTCGAAGAAGCCATTGAAACCGTTAAAAAAGGTGACTTTGACGAATCTGACCTTGAAGAGGCTAAATTTGAGATGATTCAAGGACTGGATTCGCCGATTTCGCCAGGGTCTCAAGGTGAAGTCGCCTATGGCTGGTATCGCGAAGGGCGTACTTTAGAGATGAGGCAACATTTTCGTAATACTCTTCTGTCGCTGACCCCAGGCGATGTCGTCAACGCTGTGGAACAGCATATCGCCCCTGCATTCAACCAAGGGGCTGCAGTGGTATTTGCAGGCAGGTATCTCCTAGAAAAAGCCAATGAACAGCTACTGGCAAACCAACAACACCCCCTCGTCATTCGGAATATCTAATTTATGAAGCAAAAAACGACTATGAACCAATGGAAAGCTCGAATCGAGAATAATAGAACTGATTGGATGGCCAAATACTTCCGCCTCCTCAGCTTCGCCAGCATTAGCACTGAAGCAGACTTCTCATCGTCGGTCATCGATTGTGCAAACTGGTTAGAACAGGAACTTAAAGGGCTAGGATTCAATGTAGAGCAATGGCATCCCATCAATGGTCATCCCATCCTTTTTGCCACTTATTCCAAGGCTGGGAAAGAGAAACCGACTCTTCTGATCTATAACCACTACGATGTGCAGCCTGTCGATCCAGTTGAAGCATGGGACACTCCCCCCTTCAGCCCCTCTCTTCGCAATGGTGAAGTCTATGCAAGAGGTGCACAAGACAATAAAGGACAGCTTTTTTATGTTTTGGAATCTCTTAAATTATTGATTGAAGAGACTGGCACCCTCCCGATTAACATCAAACTCTGTATCGAAGGAGAAGAAGAAATCGGCAGTCCCTCTCTTAACACATTGCTCATGGAGAAAAAGGATGCTTTGAAAGCAGACTATCTTGCTATCGTCGATTTGGGGATGCGTCAACCCCAGGTTCCATCGCTGACCTTAGGGATCCGTGGGATCGTCACATTGGATGTCCATGTGCAAGGTTCAGCGGTCGATCTTCATTCAGGTTCCCATGGAGGACTCGCCGCCAACCCCAATCAAGCTTTAATCGCTTTGTTAGCCAGCTTGCATGATCAAGATGGGAGAGTGACGATCCCTGGCTTCTATGATGATATCGTTGAGTTAACGCCTCAAGAGAAAGAAGTGATCTCGTTCCATTTCGACCCATCAGCCTATGAAAAGGAGAGTGGAGCAAAGCCAGTCGGAGGAGAGAAAGAGTATCTTCCCTTAGAAAGGGCGTGGCTCCGTCCAACTTTAGAAATCAACGGCATCTCTGGAGGTTATACAGGTCAAGGATTCAAAACGGTTATTCCGGCTCATGCGCATGCAAAACTTTCCTGCCGCTTGGTTGCTAACCAAGATCCTAAGAAAATCGGACAGCTTGTCGCCAATTATTTAATGCAACATAGCCCGCAAGGAGTCCACATCAGCGCTGTCGTTCACAGCGGGAGCGGCAAATCGATCAAAGTGAGTCCACATTCCACCGTTGTTAAAGCGTTTTCTAAAGCTTTTGATACTGTATTCGGAAACAGCTGCGAATACATTTATGAAGGAGCATCGATTCCGATTACAGCAGCGCTTGCTGAAGTCAGCGGTGCTGAGACGATCTTATTAGGTTTAGGGCTCATCACAGACCACATCCACGCCCCAAACGAACACTTTGGGGTTGACCGATTAGAAAAAGGGATGCTCGTGATGGCTCAAGCCATAGTGAATTTGAGCGAAGTGTAACAGGATAAGCAAACAAACAGGATAGGCAGGATCGCTTCGCGGCAGGATGGGCAAGCTAATGATGATAAAATAAAATGAGATAGATTTTCCTTTTATTTTTCACTCGATGTTAGCCTGCTATGTGAATTTGTCAAGTCATTCGAGCACTCCGTCTCTTTCGCGTCAATTATAATTGCATAACGACGACAATTACGACTGCAAATTCAG
>JAGVJP010000077.1 GCA_020051075.1 Parachlamydiales bacterium | reverse complement strand
GGAACGTGGGGGGTCGATGCAGACCAATCCAGAGCTTCTGTAGGAGCGAAAGAAAAAAGGGTGCAATTCTCGTTGCCAGAACAAGCACTGGGAATCTGTTCGCTGGAGAGTGATTTTTTTGGTAAATAAATTCATTTTGTTCCCAAAGTGAATGTACGATACCTTATGGACTTATTTGGACACTATGGACTAGTATGGACTTTATGGAAGTTGATCACCAATATATCCCCATCCATATCCGTCCATAGTGTCCATATCCTCTCAACTCATGTTAGATTCCTTCAGGATTTCAAATGGATCTTCATCTACTGCAAACCACGTTGAAATTTCCTGATTGTCCTTCGAAGACCATGCACAATTAAAGTGTGTTTGCAATACTTCACCTCCTAGTAAGTTAGGCAAGTTAATACTGATCCCATGTGGCAAATATTTTACCTGGTCTGGTTCGATATCTGACTTTAAACGACTAGGAAACCAACGATCTGATCGAGCTCGGTATTTAAAGCATTCTTCATCTTCAGTTCCAATGGTCAAGATCACATGGTCGTCTTCGAATGACTGCGCGTTTAAACTCTCTCCTGTTTCGACTGATCCTTCTAAATTGGTTGCCAAGTAACAGCTGAAGTGACAGCTGACTTCTTTCAATGCTTTGACTCTCCAAATTCCACACATGCACTGATCAACCTTCATCCCAACTGGTATTTTAGGATTGAAATTCAATCTCAAAAACTCCACTACACAATCTTCAAAGAGCCAATAGGAGATCAATGTGTGGGAATTATCCATTTCGGTTCTGATTGGAGGGATATCCTGAATCGATTTTTTCGCCAATGTACAATCAAAAGAAAGAACACCTAAAGGAGTTATCACTTCTAAGGCATTCGCCTCTGTTGGCTGGAGAGTGTTTTTTAGGATAAATAAATTCATTTTCTTGGCCATGTAGGTACAATATGAGCTCCATTTTTAGAATAGTGGATTTCCCCCCAAGTTGTAGGTGTCTTAATTTGAGTTTGTTCAGAAACATTGTAGCCAATAATTTCGCCAAAATCTACAATTTCTTGATAGCCCGGCTCGCCAAATGAACCTTTGGCACGTTTTCCTGTTCCGGCATGACTTTTTAATAACCTGTCTGGATCTTCATGTTCAAGAATACTTTTTCCAACCTGATAATTACGTTTGCCAATAATATGTTTATCTTGTTTACCCCATTCTATTTTTACATTTTTAAAATAAGCCTCTCGTTCTGCTGCATGTTGCATAGAAGAAGCGATAACAGCTTCTTTATTTGCGTTTGAGATCGCCATTGCCTCTAAATTACAGATCGTATTAGCCGTTTTAAGGTTGCGATAGGCTGCGACCCCTTTCATAAGAGCTGACCCTATGAAAATGTCTGTCCCATATTTACCAACCGTATAACCGATGAGCTCGCCTTTCTCACTATCGCTTAGTTGATCATAACGTTCATAAAGAACCTTCAACTCATCCACATACCCTTCGATTTTTTCTGCGTTTAGATCGCCGCAGAAGTCAACAAAACATTCACCCATTTCGTAGCAGGCGTTTGCAAAATTTTTGGTAGAATCAATTGGATGAAGAGCATGGTTCCAGAGGGTCGCACTTAGACCGTAAGCTGAACTGCACATCGAGGGAACAAAATCGACGGCAGCATCTGCTGCTCCGCGACAAGAACTCTTGACAAGTGACTCAACAAAAGCTGTGGATGGTAAGAAACTTGATTTAGGTATCGTCTTCCCTTTGTCAGATGCCAAATAATCTTTGAGAGCTTCGTCAAAGTTTCCTGTTTCAAAATAGGCGTTAGCGCGATGAAAGTAGGCCGTTTTATTTTTTGGATCTTTTTTGATTGCATCGGATAATGCTTCTATCGCTTTCTCATATTCTCCGATCTCCAGCAGAGCTTGAGCTTTCGTAATCAATAAATCAGCTGGTTTGACATCTTTCAAGAGATCGTCAGCCATTCCCGCATCGATGAGATCGGTCATGTCAACCAAGCATTTTTCGATGTTTCCTCTGTCGAAATGAATTTTACCTCTTTCAAATACCGAGCGATAATTATGATGATTGAGAATGCAGTTGTCGTACAGGCAAATAAAGAGATTCCCTACATCATCAAACCCTCTGTAGAGACGACGAGAAGCTAAAAATTTCCCTTTTTTATTGCAGTGGTCGATCCCTCCCTGGAAAGTTTTAGAAAAATCGGTGTAGGTTGAGCTTTGTTTTACTGAATTCCATGCCATGTCTTCGGTTGTGACGACGATAGATGCAACAATATCCCCAGTCAACTTATGCGCTTCAACAAGAGAGTCACAGGCTGTTCTTCGAATTTTGTGTATTTCTTCTGAATGGAGGGGGCAAGCAGCGACAGCAGCCTCAAGGGGTACGGAGAGGGGAATTAAACACAAACTTAAATATAACAGAATATTTCTCATAACGAGTCCTATAATGAAATTGAGCTTGCACCGCCTCAGTTCTCAAATGAGTAATGCATGTTAAATAAACAAAAAGTTGTTAATCAATTTTTTTTACTCTTTTCTGGTAAATATTTCAAGGGTTTTTATGCAATTTCAATAGAAATGTGCATAAATAATAAAGGATAAGAGGGTTAAGTTGGGGTGACCATGAGGATGGGCTGTATGGACATTATGGACAGGAATGGACTTTAAGATTGATCACCAATCTATCCCCGTCCATAGTGTCCATTCCTGTCCATAAAGTCCATTTTTGTCTATACAGTCCATCAAGGGCTCGCTTTTTTGTGTTGTCTCAGTTCGGCGAAGAGGGCGAGAAATGCATCTAACGACAGCTCTTCAGGGCGTGCCTGTGGATTCATCCCGATTGCTTTCAATGCATTTTCGACCGATGTCGAAGGATAAATCGTCTTTAGAGAGGCGCGGAGCATTTTGCGTCTTTGTTTAAACGACGTCCGCGTCATTTGGAAAAACTCTTCTTCATCAACTCCAGAAAGCGGCCCTGGCTTCAACTTCAAAACGACGACAGCAGAATCGACAGAGGGAACAGGGTAAAAACAGTTGCGGCTGACTGTGAAAGCATAATGGGGCTCAGCATAATAGTGAAGGAATAGAGTCAGCGATCCATATTCTGATGTTGAAGGAGAGGCTGTCATGCGACGAGCGACCTCGTACTGCACCATAACGGTGATGGAATCGAAGAGGTGATGAAGCTGTGCAAAGCGGATCAGGATGGGGGTGGTCAGATGATAGGGGAGGTTGGCGATGACTTTAGCTTTTTTTCCTGCGCACCCTTCTAAAAAAGGGGCCAATTCGTCCTCAAGAGGGAAATCTATGATGTCATGCGTTCGGATGACAAGCTTTTGTGGATTTGTTTGCAGCCTTTCTAAAGCCTCGGCTAATGCGGCATCTTTCTCAACAGCCAACACATGAGCTCCCGCATTGAGGAGTGCCTGGGTGAGGGATCCGGGGCCAGGGCCAATTTCTAGGACTGGGTCTCCTTCATGCACATCTGCTGCCGACACAATTTTTCGGATGATGTTGCCGTCAATCAAAAAATTTTGCGACAGCCCTTTTTTGGGATAGAGCCCTCTCTCTCTTAAAAAGGGGAGGAGCTCGCTCGGTTTATAGATTGACATTCCTACTTTAGTAAAAATGGTTGGTAGTTTTGAGGCAGGCTTGACTCGATTTCAGGCATCCTCACGTGATGATGCTGGCGTAGTTTGTCGATATATAAATCCGTTTCAGTGCCGACAGCATCGTTAAGGAGTTTCTCTTTCAATAGGCTTTCAATATCTTTAAAAGAGGGAATTCCTCCTGGGATTTTCTTTTTGACGTAGAGGATTCTAAAGACCGTTCCAACCTGACGGCTTTTAAACCGGAAAGGTTCGCTATACATCCCTTCATCGAGAGGTGTGAGGACCTCTTGATACGTTTCTGATAATTCCTTTTCATTATTTTTGACTTCATTTGAAATCGTCACTTTACCGCGGCGCCCTAGGATTTTCTCCTCTTTCAGCTTTGCTGGAAGTTCATCTAAAGAGACACCTTCTTTTAAATAGCGGAGGGCGGCTTTAGCTGTCTCTTCCGATTTCTGCTCATTCCGCTCTTTAACTGTAATCGCCTGGTAGGTCCATTGTGTCAGTTCAGCGTTAGCTGGGTCTTGTATGAAGAGATCATAAGCTTCTTTAATTTTGGCCGGGGTAACCGATCTAAAAGCTTTAGAATGGACTCTGGCTCCCATCATTCGTTGGAGGATGAGCTCGTCTTGAATAATTTTAGCGGCATCATCAAACGTCATTCCAATTTTATCCAAGTTGGCGATGATATTGGGGCCGAAAGAACTCTCCATCTCTTGTCTGACGTCGCCTCCAGACACTTCAACTTTGTGTTCTATAGCATCGATAAGGATGAGTTCTTTGTCGATGAGGTCTTCAAGGACATATTTCCAGCTCATGTCGTAATATTGAGCGCGTGCAGGTGGGGAATCGGCATATTGGGGATATTGCCGCAGAAAAGCAATGTCCATCTTTTTCATGACATCGAAGGTCGTGATTGATTTGCCATTCACCTTAGCTAAAATTCGGTTGTTGACGAAGATTTTAGGGTCAGCTTTTCGAGTCGGATCAAAAAGCGATTCGTATTTTGCTGCATGGAGGAAAGGAGAGGCCAATAGAACAAACAATAAAACAAGAATATTCATAATTTTCATGGGTATCTTAGGATTTAAGAATATCCATAATAGAGCTAATTCCTTTTAAGGACAACTCCAAAAAAACCGTCCATTCCGCCTATCTCTGGTACAGAGTGAAAGCTTTCATTTTCTTGCTCTAATCCATAAACACGTTGAAAATGTTCGACTTGAGATTGGTTTTCCTCCTTGAGGATGCTGCAAGTCGCGTAGATGATTTTGCCTCCAGGTTTTAGGAAGCTTAACCCTTTTTCAAAAATCATCCGCTGCTGACCGATCAATCGCTGCAGCACTTCGTCGTCAAATTTCCATTTCATATCGGGATTTCTTCTGAGTGTCCCAGTCCCCGAACAAGGAGCATCGATGAGCACCCAGTCCATCTTTTTCTTTAGTTTTGACAGGTGGGGGCTATCATGTTGGAGGAGTTGATAGTTCTGAACTCCTCCTCGAGCCATTCGTTGGCGGGCATCTTGAAGAGCCCAAGGACGGATATCATGTAAATAGATTTGTCCTTTTCCTTGCATAAGAGGGGCAAAGGCGAGTGATTTTCCTCCCGAACCTGCACAATAGTCCAAGACTAGTTCTCCTGGCTTTGTATCTACTAAAAGCCCTAAGAGTTGACTTCCTTCATCTTGCACCTCGAAAAGCCCTTCTTTGAATTCTGGAAGTTGGAAGAAATTCAGTTTTTTATGAAAGACAATCCCGTAAGGGGAGTGCAATGTTGGGGAGACCTCATACTGTTCTTTCCATCTGTTGATCAGCTCTTCGCGTGTGATTTTCAAAGCGTTTGCCCGCACTGTCGTCGGAGCAGGAAAATTGCTTGCCCAACAAATCGCAGAGCCTTTTTCAATGCCATGGTTTGCAATGATCAGGTCGAAGAGGAAAGAAGGAAAGCTTAAACGGACAGATAATGGGATCGTCTCGTCATGTTGAAGTTGTTCGAGATCCATTGAAAAGAATGTTTCTGCGCGGTCTGGCCAAGATGTGGAAGGAGAAAAATGGTCGATGAGCCTCTGCCAACGGATCAGCGCATAGGCGGTGTCGGCGATGTAAGGGCGGTCCTTGGCTCCGAGGGCTGGATGAGCTCGGAAATAGCGGTTGATTGCAAGATCGAGTGGAAGATTGTCTAGTGTATAATCTTCAAGCAATTGGTAGAGATGAAATTCTCTGAAGGGGATTTTGGCATCTGGTGTGGAAGGCATAATTTCTTTGTTATATCATATGAGTGTAGGTTCACAGAATATTGTATTAAAATATCTTCTTTTTTGTTATAAATTTATCTCATTATCTGAATATTTTTTCTCAGTTTAGGATATTTTTATGGCTACAGGTCTTTCTGTTGGTATTGTTGGGTTGCCCAATGTTGGAAAATCAACGCTTTTTAATGCGTTGACATCGAATGAAGCGGCAGCCTCGAATTACCCTTTTTGTACGATTGATCCAAATGTTGGTATTGTCGAGGTTTATGATCCTCGTCTTGAACAACTTTCAGCGATATCCCACAGTAAAAAAATCATTTACGCTGCTATGGAATTTGTTGACATCGCAGGCCTTGTTGAAGGGGCTTCAAAAGGGGAAGGGCTTGGAAATAAATTTTTAGCCAATATTCGTGAAACTGATGCCATTGTCCATGTTGTCCGTTGCTTTGAATCAAGCGACGTCGTTCACGTTGCCGGAAAAGTTGATCCTATCGAAGACATTGAAATCATCAACTTAGAGCTTCGGTTGGCAGATCTCCAGATGGTTGAAAATACCATCGCCCGTATAGAAAAGCAGGTGAAAGGTAAAAAAGAATTAGAAGCCACTTTAAATGCATTGAAGCGCGCTCAGGCCCATTTAGATGAAAATAAGCCTATCCGTTCTCTAGAACTCTCTCACGAGGAGATGGAATGCCTCCAGCCATATCCTTTTCTCTCTTCTAAAAAGGTGTTGTATGTCGCTAATGTCTCTGAAGAAGACCTTCCTGAAATGGATAATGCTCATGTCCGCAGGGTCAAGGCTTATGCAGAAGCAGAAGGAAACTCTGTGATTCCAATCTGTGCAAAATTAGAAGAAGAGATCGCACAACTTCCACCTACTGAACGCAAAGGCTTTCTTGAGAGCTTAGGTTTACATCAGTCAGGTCTCGAGAGGCTTATTAAAGCATCATTTCAGATGCTCGGCCTCATCACCTATCTCACAACAGGGGAGATAGAGACACGCGCTTGGACGATTAAAGAAGGGACACCAGCCCCAGAAGCTGCAGGGAAGATTCACACAGATATACAAAAAGGGTTCATCCGGGCTGAAGTGGTCGCCTTCGAAGATATGGTCGTCTATAAAGGACGAGGGGGAGCGCGCGAGGCTGGGAAAGTGAAAGCCGAAGGAAAAGATTATATCGTTAAAGACGGGGATGTTATCCTCTTTATGCACAACTAACTTGGAATAAACATGCCTGCCGATCAACATACAGAAAACACCCCGCTTTTTATCAGCTGTGCTTCTGAACTCGAACCCCTCCTCATCGAAGAATTGAAAGAACTGGGGACTGAGGCAGTACGGGCCGGTTTTCGAGGTGTCTACGTCGATCAGTGGGATTGGCCTCTTCTCTATCGGATCAACTACGGGTCCAGGCTAGCCACTCGTGTACTGCTTCCTTTAGCACATTTTCGCTGCTTTGATCGTACATCCTTGTATCGCCATGCATGCGAAATCAATTGGGCTGCTCTGATCAAGCCGGGGAAGACATTTGCGATTGATGCCAACGTTCACCATAGAGAACTCCGCAATAGCCTTTATGCCGCTCAAGTGGTTAAAGACGCGATTTGTGATACAATGAGGAAGCGACTGGGGGTCCGCCCTTCGGTTAGAGTGGATAACCCTGATGTCCAAATCAACTTGTTTATCGACCATCAAAATGCTGTGATCAGCTTAGACACCTCAGGAGTCCCTCTCCATAAGCGGGGGTATCGGCAAGAAAGCGTCGAAGCTCCCATTCACGAAACACTCGCAGCGGCAATGCTCCGCCTTGCAAACTATAAAGCCGAAGATGTTTTTCTCGACCCCTGCTGTGGCTCCGGAACATTCTTGATCGAAGCCGCTCTTATTGCAAGCTGCACCCCTCCAGGGTATCTTAGGAAGTATTGGGGCTTTATGCAGCATCCTTCTTTCGATTCTGCAACATGGCTGAGAGTCCGCAATCAGTTAGACTCCAAAAGAGTTGAACTCCAACCGAATCATTTATATGGATTAGATATCAGTAAAAATGCTGTCCGGGCGACGAAAATTAATTTGCGGGCAGCAGGATTTCATCAGCAGGTACAGGTTCTTCAAGATGATTTCAGGGAATTTGTTCCTGCAGTCTTGCCGAATCTTATTCTGACCAACCCCCCTCATGGGCGCCGGCTAGAGGAAGAAGACACTTTGGTCCCTCTCTATCGATCGCTTGGAGATTTCATGAAACGGAGCTCGGCTAAACCAGCGCGCGGCTATGTCTATACAAGCAGCCTCGATTTAGCCAAAGAGATCGGCTTAGCAGCAGCCAAACGGCATGTCCTCAACAGCGGCGGCGTCGAAGGGCGGCTTCTAGAATTCGAGCTCTATTAACTCAGAGATACAATTGAAACACAGAGGCACAGAAGACATGGAGAGCAGCTTTTTTTCATCTCCGTGTTCTCTGTGCCTCTGTGTTTCTATCATTTTTTACATTTCGAAAAAGTAGATGCTTTATAGCTTCAGACAACTCGTAAGTGGAAATTCTGTTGCGGATTGACTGCATGTAATAGACGCTCATATTGATCGAGGGAAATTCGGACTCTTCCTTTTTCATATCGAGCGTACGCATTAGGTGAATTAGATCCTAGCCGTTCAGATACTTCGCGAACAGTAGATTTGCTGACTTCTCTCTGTCTTCTTAATGAGAAGGCCAACATTAAACTATTATTTGAAGTGGAAACCCCTATGATTCCTTTTTTGTAATCATGAACACTCACCTTAAAGTCTTCACTCTGATCGGGGAAATAACAAGAGACAAGACCTTCAATAGCATCGCAGAGCATTTTCAAAGCTTCCTTTCGAGAATGTCCTTGTGTCATTACTTCTATAGCTGGGACTTCAATAAGCCATAATTTACCATCTTTCCAGATTTTACCTTCTAGTTCCATTATTCCTCCTTCCCAGGATTACATTTTGCTGTTTTAGAGTATGGAAGATGTTACTTTGATTTGACAAAATTTGCAATTTTTATCTATATATCAAGAAATATGCAAGAGGGTCAACATGAGCGAGCACCGAAGCGAAACGGACAGTATGGGAGAAGTGAAGGTCCCTGCCGACAGCTATTATGGAGCACAGACTGCCCGCTCACTCGTCTTCTTCAAGATCGGGCGCGAACAGATGCCCAGGAGCATGATCCGCTCTCTTGGAATGATCAAGAAATCAGCTGCACAAGTGAATGAAGAGCTCCATCTTCTAGATTCTAATAAAGCTCGCGTTATCGTTCAAGCTGCTGATGAAGTGATCCATGGGAAATTAGACGACCACTTTGTTTTGCGGATTTGGCAGACTGGCAGCGGCACTCAGACCAATATGAACGTCAATGAAGTCATTGCGAATCGCGCAGGGGAATTGCTAGACCACCCCAGAGGAAGCAAGCACATTCATCCAAACGATGATGTGAATAAAGGACAATCCTCAAATGACGTATTTCCCACAGCGATGCATGTCGCTGTTGCCGAAGAGATGGTCCATCACCTGATTCCAGTGATTAAAACACTGCGCAATGAATTAGAGGCAAAGAGTGAAGAGTTTGACAAGATTGTCAAGATTGGACGGACCCATCTGATGGATGCCGTCCCTCTCACGCTAGGGCAAGAATTCTCTGGTTATGTGGCTCAACTCGATGCTGACATCCGCTTTCTTGAAATGACGCTGCCAGGGATCTATGAATTGGCTTTAGGAGGCACTGCAGTAGGAACTGGAGTGAACACACATCCTGAATTTGCTGTTCGTGCAGCAGAAAAAATCGCACAGAACACCGGCTTGCCATTTGTCACAGCACCAAATAAATTTGCTGCCCTTGCAAGCCACGATGCATTAGTTTTCACAAGCGGTGCTTTGAAGACGTTGGCGGCATCGTTGATGAAGATCGCTAACGATATTCGCTGGATGGGGTCTGGCCCTCGCTGCGGACTCCAGGAGCTCTTACTTCCCGCGAATGAACCAGGTTCGTCGATTATGCCTGGAAAGGTCAACCCAACACAATGCGAAGCGCTGGCGATGGTCGCTGTGCAGGTGATTGCTTATGATGTTGCTATCACCATAGCCGGCTCTCAAGGCAACTTCGAACTCAATGTATTCAAACCGATGATCGCGTATAATATCTTAAATTCAATCACACTTCTTGCTGATTGTTCTCATTCTTTTACCACATACCTTGTCAAAGGGATTCAGGCGAATGAAAAGCAAATTCAAAGCGATGTTGAACGTTCTCTCATGCTTGTGACAGCTCTTGCACCTAAAATCGGGTATGATAAGGCTGCACAAGTGGCCCATAAGGCATACAAAGAAAACATCAGCTTGAAGGAAGCTTGTTTGAAGCTGGGTTTTGCTTCTGAAGAGGAATTTGATCGACTCACAGATCCACGTAAAATGGTTTGAAATCAAGGATAAGCAGGCATACGCATCAGTTGCTATGCTGGATTTCGAGTCGATCTTATAAAGATCTTTCTTGAAAAAGAGCGAACACTCCAATTAATGTGTTT
>JAGVJP010000128.1 GCA_020051075.1 Parachlamydiales bacterium | reverse complement strand
GGCCTGGTTGACGAGGCTTGAAGGCATGCATTCGGTCGCCGTCACCTCTTGGGCGCCGCCATATTCTTCGGCAGCAATCTCTTTTCCGGAACATGAGAGGATGAGAAGAAAAAGCAGCCAAACGATTGACCTTAGAGATTTGCTGTACCAGATTCTTGACATTGAACACCTATTTTTGAATAAGTTCAATCTGGTATACATGATGGAATCGTTTTAGGGAAACAGAAGATTTACATTTACATGTAAAACGTTTATGTTGAGTCGATTACATGTATCATTTTCTGTGTACACATCCCTGGATATGTATCAGCGCTCTCTGGGTATCGCCAACAAGAGACTGTTATTCAATCAGGTTGTTTCCAAAATTGGCCATCGAAAAGTGGAGGAGGGCTTCCGCACTTCTGAGTAACACACCATCCAGTCCTATCTTTCTTATCATCCCCATCCTGTCATTCAGTCTGAACTATCTTGTCATCATGCTTATCCTGCCGCTTGCGATCTTGCATATCCTGTTTTTTGTCCTTTTTGTATATCTTGTTCTATCCTTGCCGCTTATCCTGTTGGTCAAACATTTGTTTAAATTTACTGCGCCCTGAGGACCTAAATTTCCGCTCTTCCCATAAATGCCATTCTATATTATAACGGAGGTTTCCAACAGCTTTCTCAGAGGTGAAGCATGAGAGACTCTATTTTATATTCAGCTATTCGGGCGCTATTTGTCTCTTTTTGTGTCATCATCGGTTTGACATTAGCTTTCGTCTTTATGGCCATGGTTCTTGGTTTACTTGGAGGGACTGAAGCTGAGACACAGCTGACCACGGTCACGACCGAAGAAATTCTTCCAAACGCTAAAGGAGAAAGAAAAGCTCTTGGATATGACGTTCCCGTTATCTTACAAGTGAATATCGACAATGTGATTGGAACAGAAATTCTCAACACAAGTACGGTGACACAACAGCTTGTTGAATCGCGCGAAGGGGTTTATAAAAAAGACCGTGTCAAAGCGATCCTCCTCTACATCAATTCTCCTGGCGGCACTGTGATGGATGCCGATGGTATTTTCAATGCTCTGCTCACCTATAAGAAGAAATACAACGTTCCCATCTATGCCTTCGTTGACGGACTCTGCGCATCGGGCGGCCTCTACATTTCATTAGCAGCCGACAAAATTTTTTCAAGAAACGTGAGCCTGATTGGAAGCGTCGGGGTGATTGTTCCAAGCTTTGTCAACGTGAGCAAATTGCTGGAAAAATATGACATTGAAACTTTGACGTTGTCTGCCGGCAAAGACAAAGATGCCATGAATCCCCTGCGCCCGTGGAAGGCAGGAGAAAGTGAAAACTACAAACAACTGATCGATTATTTCTATAATCATTTTGTCGATCTCGTCACCCAATATCGCCCTAAAGTTAACAAAGAACTCCTCATCAACGATTATGGGGCAAAAATTTTCACCTCCAAAGAAGCTTTAGAGAGAGGATTCATCGATGTCAATGATGCAAGCCTATCCGACGCTCTCAGTCATCTCTTAGAAAAAGTCAACATCACAGATGACAATTACCAAGTGATTAAACTAGAAAGTAGGAAATGGTGGAAAAGTTTATTTTCTAGCGATTCCTCTCTATTCACTGGCAAGGTCAAGCACCAGATCTCCCTTTCACCAGAAATAGATTTGATGTGCCACAATAAATTTCTTTACCTCTATTATCCGCAATAAGAGAGAAATGGATAAATTCTATATCTTAGACGCTTCAGGGTACATCTACCGTTCCTACTTTGCTATTCGACACATGACGAATAGTAAAGGGGAATCGACGAACGCCTTGTTCGGCTTCATCCGTTCTATCCTCAAGCTGATTAAAGATTTTAATCCAACCTATCTTGTGTCAGTATTTGACGGTCCACACAATGGCAAGAAGAGAACAGCCCTGTATGCAGACTATAAAGCGCACCGTAAAGAAATGCCGCAGGACCTCCTCTATCAAATTCATTGGGCAAAACAGTTCTGCCAGCTCATGGGCATTCCTGAACTGATGATCCCTGAAGTCGAAGCTGACGATACAATGGGGACTATTGCTCTGTGGGCTGCTAAGCATCATTCTGAAGCCTATTTATGCACCAGCGACAAAGACATGTGCCAACTTGTCAATAAGCACACCTTCATCCTCAACACCTTCAAAGATAATCTTATCCTCGATGCCGCTGGCGTTGAAGAACAATTCGGCGTGCGTCCCGACCAAATGATAGACTATCTCGCTATCAATGGCGACGCCTCTGACAATGTCCCAGGACTCTCCGGATTTGGTCCTAAAACAGCTTCGGCTCTCCTTCAAAAGTTTGGGACTTTGGATTATATCCTCGAACATCCAGATGAAGCTGCATCGGGAAAGAAGAAGGAGACTCTCATTCAAGAACGGGAAAAAGTCCTTCTTAGCAGACAGCTCGTCACTATCGACATCCAGGTGCCGATCCCGGAAAACTCTGATTTCTATCTGCTGACCCCTCCACAGCTTGCAGAGCTGCGTGAATTTTATCATTACATGAACTTCTCCTCCCTTTTAAGAGAGCTCGAAGCTGCGCCATCAAAAGGGCAGGAACAAGAGCCTCAGCATGAGGAAATGATCGCTTACCAACTTGTCGACACTCAAGAAGACTTTAATCGGTTGATCGAACTGTTGACCGAAGAAGCAGAGATCTGCATCGACACCGAAACGACTGACACACACCCGATGAGAGCAGAACTTGTCGGTATCGGACTGGGTGTCGAGCCTGGAAAAGCCTGGTATATTCCCGTCAATGGACAGTTGGGACTCGAACATGTCTTGAAAGGGCTAAAGCCTATCCTAGAGAATCCAAAGATTGGATTCTACGGACATAACATCAAGTATGACTATCATGTCTTGCTCAACTACAATATCGAAATTGCCAACCTCTCCTTTGATACGATTTTAGCTTCTTATTTGCTTAACTCCCACAGCCGGCAACATTCTCTTGATGCCCTTTCTTTAGACCTCTTTGGGAAAGTTAAAATTCCTATCGGAGAGTTAATTGGGAAAGGAAAAAATCAAATTTCAATGCGTGAAGTCTCAATAGACAAGGTCTGCGCCTATTGCTGTGAAGATGTGGACTACACCATCCGTTTAAAAGAGAAGCTCAGCCCCCAACTTGATGAGAGGGGTCTATCTAAGCTGATGTACAATCTGGAGCTCCCCCTGCTCCCTATTTTAGCAAGGATGGAACGGCATGGAATCTTCATTGACCGGCATTATTTGAACCAGCTTTCCACAGAAATCAATAAAGAAATCGCCGCTTTAGCGGAATCCATTTATGAAATGGCTGATGAAGTGTTCAATTTAAACTCGCCGAAACAACTCAGCCAGGTTCTATTTGGCAAGCTCGGAATAAGCCCCCCAAAAAAGATCGCTACAGGACACTCTACGAATGCAGAAGTCCTAGAAAGCTTAAAAGGAGCCTATCCCATAGCAACCAAGCTGCTCGAATACCGCACCCTTGAAAAGCTCCGCTCAACCTATGTTGAAACATTACCGCTTCAAATCAATCCACATACTCACCGAGTCCACTGCCAATTCAATCAATCTGTCGCTGCAACAGGCCGTCTCTCCTGTCAAGATCCTAACCTGCAAAACATCCCAGTCCGGACTGAGATCGGCCGGAAGATCAGAGCCGCTTTCCGCCCTGAGAAACAAGGGTGGAGCTATCTATCTGCTGACTATTCACAAATCGAGCTGCGCTTATTAGCCCATCTCAGCGACGACCCGATGCTCATTCATGCATTCAAAGCCAATGAAGATATCCATACCTTCACCGCTTCACAAATTTTCAATGTCGCCATCGATCAGGTCACGAGAGAACAAAGATACCAAGCCAAAACAGTGAATTTTGGGATTATGTATGGACAGCAAGCCTTTGGCCTCTCTCAGGAACTTGGGATCAATCCTAAAGCTGCTGCGGCATTTATCCATATGTATTTCGAACGCTATGGGAAGGTTAAAGAATATTTAGAAAAATGCAAGGAAACAACGCGGGCAACGAATAAATCGGTCACTCTATACGGAAGGGAGAGATTAATCCCAGAAATCAATAGTAAAAATGCCAACATCCGTATGATGGCAGAACGACTTGCTGTCAATACTCCAATTCAAGGAACTCAAGCCGATCTGATCAAAATGGCAATGTTAGAGATTGATAAACAGCTTGCTGAAAAAAAATTAAAAGGCTATTTAATCTTACAAATCCATGATGAACTCTTATTTGAAGTACCAAACGATGAACTAGAAGAGGTATCCCTCCTCGCTCATCAAATGATGGAAGGAGTAGCAAAATTAAAAGTTCCTTTAGTTGTTGATATCAGCATTGGCAAAAATTGGGAAGAATGTTAAAATTAAAAAAGGTGGCCATAACGGGCGGTCTTTCTTGTGGCAAATCCTCCGTTTGTCGTATCTTAAAAGAACTTGGAGCTTACGTCGTAAGCGCTGACAACATCGTTCATCAACTATTGTCTTCCGATGCAAACCTTGGTCAACAAATCGTTACATTACTAGGACCAAGCATATGGGTGAACAACCAATTAGACCGTTCAAGCATCGCCAAACTTGTCTTTCATGATCAGGATTTACTACAAGCTTTAGAAAAACTCATTCACCCGGCTGTGTACCGCGAAATAACAAAACAATACCAAGAGCAATGCAACCGACCAGAACCTCCACCACTTTTTGTTGCAGAAGTTCCACTGCTCTTTGAAAGTAACTGGAATCCTTATTTTGACAAAGTTGTTGCCCTCATAGCTAATGAAGAGCTTTGCTGTCAACGGTTTTGCCAATCAACGGGAAATAGAAAAGAGGATTATTATCAACGGATGAAACAACAAATGCCTCCCGAAGATAAAGCCTTGCTTTCCGATTATATTATTCGGAATGATGGAACCTTAGAAGACCTTAAAGAAGCTACTCAAACCCTTTTTACTAACCTCTCACAATCGGAGTCTTATTTTTAATGGACCCAGAAAACCAAGAAAATAACACCCCCTCATTAGATACCTCGTTAAACAGTGAGGAAAAAGCCCAAGAAAAGGCAACAAACGACCAGGCGTCTGCCCATCAGCGGAAAGACCAGCCTGAAGTCATCACTAAAATCGCCGATATCCAACGAATGAATATCGAGCAATTGAATCAATATGGAAAAAATATAGGCCTCAAGCATCTCGGCTCTTTAACGAAATCGCAGATGGTCTTCGAAATTGTAAAAGCAATTTCAGATAATCCCAACGAGGTCCTCTATGGAGAAGGTGTCCTTGAAATCCTCCCTGATGGGTTTGGATTCCTTCGCTCTCCAAACTATAACTATCTCCCTTCAGCCGAAGATATTTATGTTTCGCCAGCGCAGATTCGACGGTTCGATCTGAAAAAAGGGGATACATTATGCGGAACCATCCGCCCTCCCAAAGAAAAAGAGAAGTATTTTGCCCTCCTCAAAGTCGATAAAATCAATGGCTGTTCGCCAGAAAAATCAAGAGAACGGATTCTCTTTGAAAACCTGACACCGCTCTACCCCAATGAACGGCTTGTCATGGAAACCGTAAAAGAGCGGCTGGCAACCCGTGTTTTGGATTTAGTTGCTCCAATCGGAAAGGGGCAAAGAGGACTTATTGTTGCACCGCCCCGCTCGGGAAAAACCATCCTTCTCCAAAACATCGCAAATGCTATTGCGATCAATAACCCCGAAATCGTCCTAATCGTCTTATTGATTGGAGAGCGACCTGAAGAGGTGACTGACAACCAGCGGATTGTCAAAGGGGAAGTGATCTCGTCAACCTTCGATGAACCGCCAGAAAGGCACGTACAAGTTGCTGAGATGGTCATCGAAAAAGCGCGTCGCTTAGTTGAGCATGGCCAAGACGTCGTCATCCTCCTCGACTCGATCACTCGGTTGGCGCGTGCTTATAACACCATCCAACCTCATTCTGGGAAAATTTTATCAGGCGGTATCGACGCCAACGCCCTCCATAAGCCGAAACACTTCTTTGGTGCTGCCCGCAATATCGAGTTTGGCGGTTCGCTGACGATCATCGCGACAGCTCTTATCGATACTGGCTCGCGAATGGATGAGGTGATCTTTGAAGAGTTCAAAGGAACAGGCAACATGGAGCTCGTCCTGGACAGACGGCTTGCAGACAGGCGCCTCTATCCTGCCATCGACCTTGTCAAGAGCGGAACCCGTAAAGAAGAACTTCTATATCATCCCAATGAACTAGAAAAAATTTACCTCCTCCGCCAAGCTGTTGCCGACCTGACTCCAGTCGATGCGATGAACCTTGTTCTCGGACGTCTTAGAAAGACAAATAGCAACGTCGAATTCTTGCTCTCAATGAAGGATTAACATATGGCTAAACGGGAAGCAGCAGCTCCTTCTAAACGTCTTTATTTGATCTTCCTCATCCTTATAGCCACCGCAGGATGGTGGTTATGGGATGGAGGTCATTTGACACAATGGAGAGAAAACCTCTTCCATTATGTGGACAACCGCGAAATCACCACCCTAGAATCCCGTTATCGGCCAGAGCAGATCATCGAAGGCCACCGGAAGGAACTTTTCGGCAATGAGAAAAGAACCCTTCACAATACCATTGTTAAGTACTATCCCTATCTCCTTTTGGAGATCAAATATACCACCGATGATCATAAAACCCGGGAAGGAGTCCTGCTATGGGGGATGAACAACGGTGAGATGGTGCTGAATACGGAAACATGGGAAACCACACATGGATTCCGAGATTGCCTAGAATGCAAAGCGTCTCGCAATGACTTTAAGGTCTTGCAAGCGTTAGCAAAAAAACAGGGAGCAGCGAGCCTGGACGACCTCCAAAAAGAACTTAAAGTTGAACGTGAAGTCCTCGAAATTTGGGTTGAGGGAGCTAAACAGAAGCACCTCGTTGTTCAAAAGGGGAATCAAGTCCAGCTCCATTTTGAAAATCCCAAGCTCGTCATGGTTCCAGAAACTAAAGTGAAACAGTCTTTTGTCTCAAAACCGCTCGGCGAAAATGAAAAGAGTTCCAAAACGTATAGCCGAAGCCAAATGGTTGGCATCACCCAAGCAGCTTTTGGCAGCGATTTAAAAATTCGTTCTGAAGAAGAAGTTTTCCTGCCTGTCTATCGTTTTGAGATTTTGAATCCTGACGGATCGATCCAAGCAAGCGAATGGAATGCCTTAACTGGAAAACAGATGGTCCCCCGCTATCTCGCTGTGAAATAACCACAGAGTCAGTGAGAGCACTGAGAGTTTTAAAATTCATTTGACATTATCTCTCCTCAAGAGTAAGAAAATAATTTTCACCCTTAAGGAGGAATCATGAGAAATTTAGCTAAAATATTTTCTTCGATGGCATTGCTGTTTGGACTGATTTTCATGTTCAGTGGATGTGATCGATCTAAAGACCACGTGACAGAATCAAAACCAGCGAACCTCAACGTTGATGGAATTTGGGGCGTTACCGATCAAAATGGCAACAAATTTGACATCACTCTAAGCAAAGATGGGACTGCTACCAGCACATGGAGCACCCTTGAACACGGCAAATGGAAAGTTGTTAGTGAAAGAAAAGTCCATATTCAATGGAAGAATGGGGCAAACGAGTTCATCATTGTTGATGAGCACGGTGGAGCTCAAAGGCAGGTCTTTGCCCCAGGAGCATCAACTCAAGGAAAACCGACTGAGACAACACAAATCCATAAGAAATAGCCTTTTCATCTTTCCCATCCTGACAATTTCACAGGATGGGAAGGATAGTGAGATATAGAGGAATAAGTTTCTCTTGGATTTATTTGTTTTAAGTCTTGTCAGAACGGCGTTCCATATTCTCGATGACCTCGCGAAGCGTTTGGAGTGCGAAAGTCCTCTTTCGCTTTATTCTAGATCAATTTGTGAAGCATTCGTATCTTTTGGATTTCTCTTCCGCTTCGCGCAGCGCTTCGTATTTCCTACTTTTCTCTAAATCTTATCCACGGTCTCGTGCTATCGCCTAAAACCAACTATAATTTATCCACAAACTCTTATCAATGCTGTTCGTAGATAAAGCGAAAGAGGACTTTCGCACTCCAAACGCTTCGCGAAGCTATCGAGAATATGGTGATTTATGCAACAACGCCGTCAGAACCCCTCCTTCATCTTGCTTATCCTAATTCTGTTTTTGTAACCGGAAAAACTACAATTTCTATCTTTTCCATCTTAAACAACACACGTTCATCTTTATTTTCGCATAAAAACACAAAAAGGAATTAAAAAATTCATAACACATAAACCTGTTGACAAAAGAAAATTTATTGGTTAGGATGAGCGGCCTAAAAAATCGCTATCGAGAATGAAAATGCCAAAAGGAAAAAAATCAAAAACTCTACCAGCCAAAAGTAAGGAGAGCGAGTTATTTTTGAATAAAGACTACGTTTCAACTTTAGCCCAACTCAAAGAAACCATCCAACAGTGCCAACTCAAAGCGATCACTGCGGCCAATAAAGAGTTGGTTCGCCTGTATTGGATGGTTGGAAAAACCATCGTGGAAAAACAAGAAAATCATGGTTGGGGAAGCAATTTTATCGACAAATTGGTAAAAGATCTTCAAAATGCATTTCCGGGGATTGAAGGGTTTTCACGGACAAACGTGTTCAGAATGAGAGCTTTTTATCGGGAATATAAAATAATCCCACTAGCAGTGGGACAAATAAACGAAATCGAACATCTTGGCATTTTAGCACAAATTCCATGGAGTCACAATGTGATCTTGATGGAAAAGCTCGATAACATTGAGGATCGGATCTGGTACGCAAATAAGACTTTAAAACATAACTGGAGCAGAGATACCCTCGGTACGTGGATAGATTCACAACTTCATCAACGAGAAGGACAAGCAATAACAAACTTCAAAACCACCTTGCCCACCCCTCAATCAGATTTAGCACAGCAAACGCTAAAAGATCCATTCTTGTTTGATTTCCTCACTCTACATAAGGATCATCAAGAAAAAGACCTTGAAGATGGACTTGTAAGCCATATCCAGAAGTTTTTACTGGAACTCGGTCAGGGATTTGCATTTCTGGGCAGGCAATATCAAATCACTGTAGAAGGCGATCCCTATCACATCGACTTGCTTTTCTATCACGTTAAGCTGCGATCATTCATCGTCATAGAATTGAAGGCAAGAGCATTCAAACCTGAGGATGCTGGACAACTTAATTTCTACTTGTCAGCTGTAGACGACATCTTAAAACACCCTAGCGATCATCCGACAATCGGCATTTTATTATGCAAAACGAGAAAAAAAATCAAAGCAGAATATGCCTTTAGACATATAGACAGACCGATGGCAGCGATCGAATACGAGACTATGTTAACGAAAGCCGTGCCCGAAGATCTGAAATCAAGTTTACCCACCATCGAAGAAATTGAAACTGAGCTGCAAAAAAGAGGTGAATGATAACCGATGAATCGCACGGAAGAGCTACAATTGATATAAAACATTTATTTTGATAGCTTCCCCAAAAAAGGGTAGATGATTATGGTTTCATCCAATAGCAAACCTGTTGCACTGGTCATGGGGGCGACAGGGCAGTTAGGGAAAATCGTCGCCGACCGCCTGCACCAAGATGACACAGTCACCTTGCGTGTCACAACGCGTAAACATGAACAGCTTAAGAAATTGAAAGAACAATACGGAAACGCGGTCTTTATGGACCTCGACGATCCCCGAACTTTTGACAATGCTCTGCAAGGAGTTGACAGATTATTTATCCTGACTGGATACACAGTCGCAATGCTCGTTCAAAGCAAAGCTGTCGTTGATGCTGCCAAAAAAGCTGGGGTAAAACATATCGTACACTTAGGCGTATTCACGCCAGAATTTGATTGTTATGATCTCTGTGCCTCTGTGGTTTAATTGCATGCCGAATCTTGTTACAGTGACAGATCTTCCTAGCGGTGTTTAACGGGGAATTCTCTCCGAATGCCAGGGTAGTAATAAGCCGAAAAGGTCATCGCTAGAGTCCCAATCAGATGCTCTTCATGATTGGTGACCAAAATGGCTTGGTATTCCCTGATTGGCCAATCATATTTTACAAAGTCAATGAGCGAAGGGGTTTGGTGGGCAGCATCAAACGAGATATCGACTGACTGTCCTGGCTGGATAGAGGGGACTGTTTTCTTTTCAGTAGAAAAGATGATGCTTTGAGCTTCATTATCGAGCGGTTTAGCATATGAGTATCGAATAAACAATTGTGCAGGAGGATTTTCCTGATCGCCTTTGTTTTCTACAGTGACAACAAAATTCACTCCGGTTCCAGGCTGGATTTTTACTGTTTGATCGGTTCCATGAGTGACTGTAGGTTTAAGATGAATGGTCCCCTGCAAGATTGCCTGCTTAAGATCTACTGAAGATGTTGTTGGCTGTGAATAACCGTAGCTAATTCGCGCTAGCAACAGCAAGGCGATGATCGCACCAATAATTATTCTAAGGGGTTTCGAATCAGTAATCAGCGATTCTTTTGATGACATACTTCCTCCGTTTTCATTTTAAGAGAATGGCCGGCTTTTGTCAGCAGATCGCCATTCTCTCATGTTAACCAAAAATAGCACGTATAGGATAAAACAACGCAAGAGCTAATAGCGCTCCGATGGGCACAGTGACAACCCAGGAAACCAGGATATCGCGAGTGGTGTTTAAATTCACAGCCTCTAATCCGCGTGCCAGTCCAACACCTAATACAGCACCAACGAGTGTGTGAGTGGCTGAGATGGGCAAACCTAGCCTTGAAGCAAGGACAATTGTTGTCGCAGCACCAAACTCCGCTGCAAATCCCCTGCTTGGAGTAAGTTCTGTGATTTTTCTTCCTATCGTTTCAATCACACGCCATCCCCAAGTGGCTAAGCCAACGACAATCCCCACCCCTCCCAATGCAAGAGTCCATGTGGGAACTGGAGAGTCAACAGTGTAAATTCCCGTTGTCAATATTGCAAGAGCGGCAGATAACGGACCGATAGCATTTGCAACATCATTTGCACCATGGGCAAAAGCCATCATACATGCACTGATGATTTGGAGATAACTGAAGATTTTTTCTACTGCTAGATATTCTGAGTGACTGCTGCTCATCTCTTGAGTTTTTTTGACCGACTGTTCTAATTCCTCAACTTCATCGACCAGAAGCCGAACATGATAGCTGAGATCTCCGTGAGAGAGCGAACGAACTCTCTGCAGATGCTTGCGTGCTTTTTCTAAGGAGCTCGTCAGGTCAGCTCCATAACTGGTTTCAGGGACGGCAACTTCCTTCAATACGGTTGTGCGCCGAACAAGCAAAAAGCAGATAAAGGAAGCGATAGCCCCGATGACGATTGGGATCAACCCTTTTATTGGATAATCGATCTCAATATTGACGTTGCGCAATCCCTCAAAAACAAGGACAAAGGATAAAACAGTGATCACAAAAAATACTATTAATGGGGCAAGCCTTCGAGTAGCCTCTAAAGGCCTTGGATGATAAAAAATCATCCTTCGTAAAACTGAGAAAATTACAAAAGCAAGGATTCCTCCTAACAAAGGAGAGAGGATCCAGCTTGTGACGATATAGGCGACTTCGCCCCATTGCACTGCGTGGACCCCTCCTACAATTGCACCAAAACCAACAATAGCTCCAATAATCGTATGAGTCGTAGAGACGGGCCATCCGTTATAAGAAGCAATCTGCAACCAGATGCCTGCAGAGGCCAAAGCTGAGAGCATCCCATAAACTAGTATCTGAGGAGTTTGAACAAAGATCTCTTCATTAATGATGCCGCTTTGCACCGTCTTTGAAACATGAGACCCAAAAAAGAACGCTCCCGAAAACTCAAGAACTGCAGCGATAAGAACTGCTTGCCTCAACGAGAGGGCTCCCGATCCAACAGAGGTTCCCATGGCATTAGCAACGTCGTTTGCACCGATGTTCCAAGCCATGTAAAAGGCTGTCAAGATGATAAGGCCAAATAATATTGTTTCCATAAAGCTGCTATTTCAATTCCAGAGTCATTCGAAGACGATCGGCTAAATTCTCCGAAAGGTTCGAGACCGCTGCGATATTTTCAAATAACCGCTGCCATAAATCAAAAGTGATGTAAGTCAACTCAGCTTCTCCCTGAAATAATTTTTTAAGTAATTGACGCTGGATGAGATCGACTTCATGTTCGTTGAAAGCAACCTCATGGACCATTGCTCGGACTTTTTCAGCTTCGATCCCTCCGAATGACGATTCAACAAGATCGTGAAGTTCTTTAATAATTGCATGAGCTCCTTCGAAAGTCTCGATATTTTTTTGAAGGAACAGTTTAAACTCATCCTGAAAAATAGGCAAGATTTGAAGCGGAATTAACGTCACTAAGACGGCAACATCTTCAACTTTATCAGCGATTCGATCTTGGACAGAGAGGATCTCGAGCAGATTTCCTCTATCGATAGGCAAAAACAAACTTTTAGGAAGATGATTACGAATGTCATTTTTAATAAGATCAGCTTCGTTTTCTAGACGGGAAATTTCTTCAGCGATGAGCTCTAAACTTGTATAATCGCGCTGTTCTAGCGCCTCAAAAAGTAAGAGTAGCTGATGAACGCAGCGCGATACACTTTCCATATGTGCCTGCAATGGAGCAAAAGGAGAGTGGCCAAAGAGACTGAGGATAGTTAATAACATTTTAATCACTACCTAAAAATATTGTTATGAGATTTGACTCTACTGACGACACACAATACAGAAGTCCGATTTCTCTAGCAACTCCAGCTATTCAAGATGCACAGGACGACAAAAATTGCAACTCACAAGCATAGAAAAACAAGATAAGCAAAAGGGACAGAACAGGATAGGCTAATAGACAAGATAAACAAAAAAACAGGATAAGCAGGATCGCTTCGCGGCAGGATGGGAAAGATAAAGAAAAAATAGGCTGGGCAGGAAAGAGAGTTTCAAAATGCCGTTAATGAAAATGAAAAAGACTATTATCTTCAAATTATTTGACAGGATATTTCTTTTTTTATCTTTCCTATCCTGCCGCGAAGCGATCCTGCTTATCCTGTTTTTGTTTATCCTGTTCTGTCCCTTTACTTATCCTATCACCTTGTTTAGGCTGTAGAAAAATTCTTGCGTTTTCTTGTGAAAAGTGGCAAGATAGCTCGCAAGGTGTCTAGTACAAATCTTTTTCCTTGCCATAATCTCCACATAGGAATTATGGTCCTTGTGGACTTTCCCACACATATTATCAGAGTATTTTTAGAGGAGCATTTTTGAACGAATTAGAAGCGCTGCTTATTTTATCAAATATTCCCTATATTGGATCGATTAAAATCCGTCTTCTGATCCAGCACTACGGCACCGCTGCGGATGCCTTGAAAGCCCCTATAAAAGAATTGGCGCAATTTCCGGGCTTCGGCCCTAAAATTCTAGAAGCATGGTCAAAAGGGATCACAGATCAACAATGGCACGATCAACTGGAACTCGCAGAGCGCAATGGTATCGAAATCATCCCTTATACCAGCTCTAGATATCCAAAGAGACTGTTAGAAATCAGTGACTTCCCCCTCATTTTGTATGTTTCAGGAACTTTATTAAAACAAGATGAACGTTCCTTAGCAGTCATCGGTTCGCGCCAATCCACTATCTACGGCCAAGAAATGGCTAGAAAACTGTGTCGGGAACTTAGCGAAAATGGTTATACTATCGTCAGCGGAATGGCAAGAGGCATCGATACAGCAGCGCACCGCGGAGCCCTTGAGGGAGGGAGAACTTTAGCTGTATTGGGTTCTGGTTTAGCTAATCTCTATCCTGCTGAAAATAAAATGCTCGCCGAAGAAATTAAACAAAAGGGGGCGTTGGTGACAGAATTTACGATGACGACTCCTCCAGATAAACAAAATTTCCCTCAACGAAATCGGATTGTGAGTGGGATGACGCTAGGAACCCTCTTAATTGAGGCGCCGGTAGCAAGCGGAGCGATGCATACCTCTAAAAAAGCCATTGAACAAGGACGTCCTGTTTTCGCCCTTTCCGGCCGGGCAGATTACGATAGTTTTAAGGGAAATCATTCTTTGATCAAAGAGCAAAAAGCAAAATTGATCGACGATGTCCATGATATCCTCTCTTATTTTGGCAATGATTCACTCCCTCTTGTTTTTAAACCTTCCGGATCAACAACAGTCGCACTAGAAAAAGAGGAATCCGAATTTTTACATCTACTCCCCCAACAAGAGTTGACAATCGAAGAATTAATTATTCACACAAAAATGCCGATAACAAAATTAAATACAATCCTGATGAGTCTTGTATTAAAAAAAATAGTTAAAGAATATCCAGGGAAAATTTATAAGAAAGTTTAGAGGTGTGACGGAGTCAAATCGTATGGTTAAATCACTTATTATCGTAGAATCTCCAGGGAAAATCAAATCTCTGAAAAAATTTTTAGGCCCAAATTTCATTATTGAGTCCTCAATCGGCCATGTTCGTGACCTGCCGGAACGAGAATTTGGGATCGATATCGAAAACGATTTTGAGCCTAAATACGTCACCATGCCGAATAAAGAAGAGGTCGTCGCTAAGCTGAGAAAAGCTGCTAAACAATGCGATGTTGTCTACCTTTCTCCCGACCCTGACCGTGAAGGAGAAGCGATTGCTTGGCATATCTTGCAGATTTTACCTCCTGACACGAAGACTAAAAGAGTGTCATTCAATGCGATCACCAAAGATACAGTGCTCAAAGCATTAGAAAATCCGCGCAATATCGATACAGCTCTTGTCAATGCGCAACAAGCACGTCGCATGCTTGATAGAATCGTCGGCTATAAAATTTCCCCCTTATTAAATCGTCGAATTCAACGAGGCAAGGAGAACTTCCTCTCAGCGGGACGTGTGCAATCCGTTGCTCTTAAACTCGTTGTCGACAGAGAAAAAGAGATCCTAGCCTTCGTCCCCGTCGAATATTGGAATCTTGCAGCACAATTTAAAACAGAAGAAGATGAACGTCTCTTTAAAGCCGCGCTCTACTCTGTCGATGGAAAACGGTTTGAGAAAGAAGCTGTTGAAGGGAAAGATTTCCTCCTGATCGATAATAAAGACACTGCCGACTCCATTTTAAGCAGAATGCGTCCTGGACCATTCCAAGTATTGAAAGTAGAGAAGAAAGAGAAGAAACGAAATCCAATTCCTCCCTTCATCACCTCTACACTCCAACAAGAAGCCAGCCGTCATTATGGATTTTCCTCTGCAAAGACGATGAGCATAGCTCAAGGATTGTATGAAGGGGTAGACCTCGGAACAGAAGGGGCTGAAGGGTTAATCACCTATATGAGAACCGACTCTGTTAGAATCGCCCCTGAAGCTATCGCTGAAGCACGTGCATTTATACAGAAGCAATATGGTAACGACTATATCCCAGTTGATGCAAAATTTTATGCCAGTTCTAAGACCGCACAAGATGCTCACGAAGCGATCAGACCAACAAGTCTGCAGCATCCGCCGGAAAGCATTCAAAAATATTTGACTCGCGAGCAATTTCTCCTCTATCAACTGATCTGGCGCCGTTTTGTTGCTTCACAAATGGTCCCTGCGATCTACGATACGGTTTCAGCTGACATTGAAGCAGGCGAAGGCATCATTTTGCGTGCCACAGGCTCTGTGATCAAATTCCTTGGATTCCTCGCCGTTTATGAAGAAAAATTCGACGATGAAGAAAAAAGCGACGATACACGCATGCTCCCTCCTCTTAACGAAGGGCAAGCGCTTGAACTCAGGGAGTTGACTTCTGAACAGGCGTTCACTCGTCCTCCTCCACGCTATACAGAAGCTTCGTTGATAAAAGAGTTGGAAAGAGTGGGCATTGGACGGCCTTCAACATATGTTTCTATCATGAACAAAATTCAAAGCCGTGAATACACCATCAAAGAAAGCGGCCGGTTGAAACCGACTGAACTCGGACAAATTGTCGTGCAGATGCTCGAAGCCAGCTTTCAGAAAATCATGACCATCAGCTTCACTGCACACATGGAAGATGACCTTGAGAGGGTGGCTGAAAATCAAAAAGATTGGAAGCTGCTCATCCGAGAATTTTGGGAAGACTTTCATCCAACCCTCGAAATCGCACTTAAAGAAGCCTTTGTTCCAAAAGTGATGACTGATATCGACTGTCCAAAATGCAAAGAAGGTAAGCTGCAGAAGATCTGGGCTCGCTCGAAATATTTTTATGGATGTTCACGCTACCCAGACTGTGACTATTCTGCTCCAATAGAAGAAATTTCGTTCAATAAAGAAGACTATGCCGCGGATTTCAATTGGGAACAACCTTGCCCGCTGTGCAGCACCTCTCCAATGAAAGTCCGACATGGCCGTTATGGAACTTTCTTAGGGTGTACACGTTACCCTGAATGCAAAGGGATCGTCAACATCCCTAAAAAGGGAGAGCAGGTGATTTCACAAGAAAATCTTCCGCCATGCCCAGCGATCGATTGCCCGGGTGTGATGGTGGGCCGCAAATCTCGCTTCGGTAAAATGTTCTATTCTTGTTCAACCTATCCAGAGTGCGATGTGATCGTCAATACTTTGGAACAATTGGAAACGAAATACCCAGATCATCCACGGACACCCTACGTCAAAAAAGATAAGAAAGGTGGCAGAAAATCGCCTGCAGCAAAGAAAACAACGAGTAAAGAAGCAAAAACTGTGTCGAAAACCAAAACGGCAGTAAAGAAAAAAGCGGCAGTGAAAGAGAAAGCGACTAAAGAAAAAACGACTAAAGAAAAAAAACCTCGCAAAATGCCTTCCTACTCGCTTACAGGGGAATTAGCAGCTATTGTTGGAGAAACTGAGCTGACACGCGGAGAGGTGACAAAAAAGGTTTGGGACTATATTAAAAGCCACGAACTGCAAGATTCTGCAAATAAACGGATGATCCGACCAGATGCCTCTTTAGCTAAAGTACTTGGAACCAATGAACCTGTCGATATGTTCAAGATGACAGCCTTGATCAACGTCCACATCAAAAAGAAAGAGTAGTAATGATAAGAATGGAGCGTAACGGAGTCGAACCGTTGGCCTCAACAATGCCATCGTTGCGCTCTACCAACTGAGCTAACGCCCCAAAAAAGAAATATCAGAATACCGGATCCCTTCTTGTTTTGCAATCGGATTTTATCCCACCTCAAAGGTCGTGCCCCCAAAAATATTATTGAGTTGCTGCTTAGGGGGTGGTTTGTTGTACATTCTAGCTGTTTCAAATACAGTTTTAAGCCCAGCCTCATGAACGAGTTTCATTGCGAGTGGATTGACTTCAGGGACATCGATAAAAACGGGGTTGTTGACTGCTTTATCACAAAGCCCTGCATAGATTTCTTGAGCAGTGTCTAGATCATCCGCGAATAAAGGTCCGATTTTATATCCATCCACACACTTTCGTATCACACCGTAACCCTTCAGCTGACTGTTTTCCACCTTAGCTAATGAATAGGCATTTGGCATCTCGATCCAATGGGGTAAAAAAGTGTGCCTAGCAAGTCCGAAGATGAATGAATCATATTTCAACAGCGTTTCAAAAGGAATTTTGCGCAAATCTATCAACGAGGTTGGACCTGAGCAAGCCCCTCTCCCTTCAAATCGAATATTTCGATAATAAAGTTGAAAATGGGATTTCTTATAATTTTCTTGTTGAGCAATGACACCATCTAAGCCCACACAGCGACTTCCCAAATGTTTCATTGCATGATTCCACATTTGAAGCCCCCATCCTCTACCACGATATTCCGGAATGATGATATAGAAGCCTAAAAAACCAAACGCATCATTGTACGCAACAACAGAAATGCACCCGATTTTTTTCTCATCAAGTTCGCTGACAAAAAAACCGCTGGGATCGATGGAGTAAAAAGGGAGAGCATCATGCAATCCAGGATTCCACCCTTCTTTTTTTGCAAGAGTAAGAAAAAAGTCGATGTCCTCTAAAGATGCTCTTCTTATCGTTGGTTTAGCCATCTCTTCAATTCTCCTAAACAATACTTCTGAATACGGGTTGACTTTTTTCATCTATTAGTTTTACCATTAATAATCTAAATTAATAGAAAACACAAAGAAAATAATGATAAAAATTATCCCTTATTTCAATGGAGTCGTCACCTTAACGGAAAATGTTTTTAATTTTCTCGGGTACCTCCCTAAAGACCAATTCTCAGAGTTGAATGCCTGGTCTGTGAAATGGCGCACCCGTTTTGGCAATTGTCAAGCTGTGATAGGTATCGCATTATGCGCTTTTGCTTTTCTTTATGAGGCCCTGTCAACGCATACGGGTCCAAAGAAATATCTTACATTATCACAACAAGCTCTCTCATTGGGAATTCTCTATTTTAATCATGGCCTTTATAATATTTTTAGAGCTTACCTCGAAGGAAAGGGATTTGGTCCCATGACAGCTGCCTACGACTTTTATGGCAGAAAACTCCTCCCCCCGCTTGCTGAATCTTTCGATTTACAAGGAATCCTTTATGAAAAAATACGTGATCAGCTAAATTGTCTAGTTTCCTGTCAGCTGTTTCCCCCACACCTGTTGACTCGATCATATTAAAATCGAATTTACACCTGTATATACCGTCTTCCGCTCAAAATCGACTAATTAAAGGAATATCATGTCATTCTTCAATATACTTCCAGACATCACAGAAGACGAAATTTTTACAATGCAAAATTCCTTTCAAGAAGACCTCAGACCCAATAAAGTCAATTTAGGAATTGGCGTTTACAGAACAGCAGACAACCAATCGCTTGTCATGACTGCTGTCCGCAAAGCCGAAAGCCTCATTTCTCAACACTATCCCAATAAAGATTACTCACCTATAGATGGGAGTTATGAGTTTAACTTGCGTTCGTCAAAATTAATTCTAGGAGAAAAACTCTCTTCCTCTAAATCCTTTCACTATTTCACTGCACAAACTGTTGGAGGGACAAATGGCCTGCGTGTTGCTGGTGATATTTTAAGACGATTAGGATGTCAATCGATTTTTCTATCGCAACCTTCTTGGCCGAATCACAAACCCATCTTTGAAGAAGCAGGTCTTAATATTGGAAGTTTCCCCTATTTTAACATTAAAACAGGCCTAATTGATTTTGAGGGCATATCGGCGGCGATTAAACACATGCCTCCTAACAGTGCAATCTTGTTGCAAGCTTCATGCCATAACCCTTCTGGGGCAGACCCATCGCCTGAGCAGTGGAAAGAACTATCAGCTCTTATCAAAAAACAACAGCTCATCCCCATATTTGACATCGCTTATCATGGATTCGGAAAGGGACTTGATGAAGACATCGAGCCTCTTAGACTATTTCTTAGAGAAGGTCATGAATTGATCGCCAGCTATTCATTTGCGAAAAATTTTGGAATTTATGGTGAAAGAATCGGTTTAATGCTTGCCGCAACGTCAAAGGAAGAAAACGTCCCGAAAATAGGAAATCATATCAAAAACCTCATCCGCACCAGCTATTCCAACCCTCCTATTCACGGAGCGAGAATTATCTCAATCCTATTAAAATCCCCGGAATTACTCGAGGAGTGGAAGAGGGAATTAACAAACATGCGTGAAAGAATATCAGAAACAAGAAAAGCCTTGATTGCGAGTCTATATGTCGAAAGGTCAAACCAAGATTTCGCCTATCTGGAAAACCACTTTGGACTTTTTTCAGTATTATGTTTCACTCCCAACCAAGTTCAGTGGCTTCGTCAAGAAAAAGCTGTCTACATCCTAAGCAGTGGTAGAATAAACATTGCAGGCCTTAACTCTCAAAACATCCCGTACGTAGCTCACGCTATAGCCTCTGCAACAAGAATTACATAAAAAAAAGAAGCGATGCAAAAAAGATTCGTTATCACATATTTTCTAATCTTCAGCATCCTTTTAGTGGCGATGACCCTCTCTCGCCACTCCACTGACACTATTCGAGGCAAAGCCGCAGAGGTCTTCGCCCCTTTTTGGACAACTCTCTTGTCCACTAAACATTTCTTTATTCATCCCATGCAACCTTCTCCGTTCACCGAATTGTCCGTTGAAGAGGAAAAACAAAATCTTCAATCTGAAAATCAGCTTCTTCTCAACGAATTAATCTATCTACAACAAATTTTGAAGCAGCAAGTTCAATTTTCTGAACAAATTGATTTGATCTCAACAGCACTGCCCGAGAAGAGAAAACAGCTGAATGAATCCTCTGCAAAATCAGCTGAACGTCTCTTAAAACAAATCACACTTTCTCTCAAAGGGATTCCTGCCAGAGTGATATTTCGTACTCTTGACACGTGGAACAGCTCTCTATGGATTAATGTCGGGGAGTCGACAAATCAATTGCATCAGGTTTCAATTGTTGCAAAAAACAGCCCTGTCGTCGTCGGAAGAGCTATCGTCGGGTTAATCGACTATGTCGGAGAGCATCAATCTCATGTCCGCTTGCTCTCCGACCCTAATCTAACCCCATCTGTACGAGCTGCAAGAGGGGGTGAGCAAGAACTCTTAACCTACCAATCTATTGAAGAAGTCTTAGACCAAATAAACCAGAACAAATTTGATTCCCTTTCCTCCATGGAACAAAACCAGATGACTATGCTGCTTCAAAAAGCGAGGTCTGATTTAAAGCCTTTGAATGAATCAAATTATCTCGCCAAAGGGGAATTAACAGGCTCTCCGTCTCTCTCTAGAGGACGGCATACTTTTACATTGAATGGCACCGGATTCAACTATGACTTTGAAGATGAGGAAGGAGAAGCTCACGATTTAAGGAATGGCTCAATCTTGCAAGGAGGATCAAACACCTCTGTCCCTATCCTTGAAGTCAATGACATCTTAGTCACCACAGGGATGGATGGAATCTTCCCCCCTGGATTTCAAGTGGCCAAAGTCGATAAAATCGAATTGCTAAAAGAAGGGGATTACTACTATAATATTCAAGCAAAACCAATTGTTTCTCCTCTTCAGAATCTGAACCTCGTTTTCGTTCTCCCGCCGCTTAAAGAGTAAGATAAGGACCACTCTGCATTCACAAGCATCATAGTGTATTTAAGGAGAGACGTGAATAGTTACAAGGATAAAATCATGGCACCATCTGTAGGCGTTATCATTCCCACCTATCAAGGTGCTCGCCACCTTCAACACTGCCTGCCGCCGCTCCTGCAATCCCCTCTCAAACCAAAAGTTCTCATCATCGACTCATCTTCAACTGATCAGACAGTCGATTTTGCCCGCTCACAGGGCGTTGAAGTGGTGATCATTCCTCAGAAATCGTTTAATCATGGGACGACGCGCGAATGGGGGAGAAAGCATCTCAATACTTCCATTGTTGTGATGATCACCCAGGATGCCTATATCACCTCGTCCAGCACCCTTGAGAACTTGATCCAACCTATCATTGACAACCAGGCATCGGTGAGCTACGGACGACAGCTCCCTCACTTGCAAGCAGGTTTTTTTGGTTCTTTTGCAAGAGAATTTAATTATTCGGGAACAAGCCACATCCGCAGCATACAAGATATTGACCATTACGGTGTTTACACTTTTTTTTGTTCAAATTCTTGCGCAGCCTATCTCAACAGTGCTTTAGATGAAGTTGGGGGCTTTCCTCACGTCCTATTCGGAGAAGACACTGTTGCTGTGGCAAAACTTCTGCACCAAAACCATTCTATCGCTTATGTCGCAGAGGCAACAGTGTTCCATTCACACGATTACAGCTTATCAGAAGAGTTTTCACGCCACTTCGACATTGGATTGGCCCGCCATAGCTATCAAGATCTCATTAAAGCAGGCGGAAAAGACAGCCAGCGAGGAACTGCCTATGTGAAAACTCTTCTAAAAACTCTTTTAAAGAAAGCCCCATGGAAAATCCCCTATGGAATCCTGCAAATTGCAGCCAAATATTGCGGATATCGCTTGGGGCAAGCCAGCCTAAATGCCCCTCAATGGTTTAAAAAGAGATTGAGCAGCCAGAAATATTATTGGGAGCCCTAGAAATAATAAGCAACGCCTAGCTTAGCCCCTTTGCCCCTCAGACCATGTTTCTCATGAGACAGCATGATGTTATACCCCACACCAAAGTTGATCACCCAATGTTCATCAAAGTTATACTCAATGCCCAAATTATAGTTTGGACCATCTGAGTGGCTTTTGCTTGAAACAAAAGGCTTGATTTTTGTATGGGTGCGGCTCCAACCATATTGATAGGTCCCCATAATCGTCCATTTCTCAAAAAAGGTATAACCAAAGTCAAAGCCGATAAATGGGCTGTCAGAGCGGAAGCGCTCTTTAAGGTCTTTCAAGTCAGAGATATCAGGGCTTAAATCGACACGCGTGCTTAAATAAGTAAATGTGATTCCAACCGTTGGCAGAATAGAAAATCCTTTGAAAAGGGGGAGATAATACCCCGCTGCAACGGTGCCGCTTCTCAGTTGCCCGTCGCCCCAGCCGTAAACGAATCCTCCTTTGACAGCGATTCCTTCATAAATTAAAACTGTGGCATCTCCTTTTGCTCCAGTCATGTGCAGTGTTTCAATTGTTTTTCCCGATTCTAGGATATCGACATCCAACCAACCGCCTCCTAAATCAAGTTTTCCATGCACCTCTCCATAAACAGAACTGGAGAACAAAATCAACAATAAAGCCCTAATGATAATATGAGCCATAATCACCTCTTTTTAAGCGATTAATATGAATTAATGAGAAGTCAAATAACTACTCACCATTTAACGATAGGGGGCATCGAACAGAGAATCGCCTCTGGATTCCCCCCTGATTGAAAACCAAATCGAGTGCCTCTGTCATATAGAAGATTAAATTCTACATAATGCGCTCGGAGATGAAGCTGCTTCTCTCGTTCTTCATCGGTGAAAGACTGATCTTTTCTTCTTTCATAGATCGGGATGAGTGCTGGCAAGAATGACAACCCGACCGTTTTCCATAATGCAAAATCTTTCTCAAAGTTCCCAGTGTTATAATAGTCAAAAAATATCCCTCCAACTCCTCTTTCTTTCGCTCTATGAGGGATATAGAAATATTCGGCTGCTGCTTGAGAAAATGCCGGATAAATTTCCGAGCCATGCGGATTTAAAGCCTCCCTAGCAGTCTGGTGAAAATGGCGTGTATCTTCATCATAGGTGAATCCCATTGGAGTCAGATCGTACCCGCCGCCAAACCAGCATCGATGGGCCGTTTCGATGAAGCGGATATTGAAATGGGCTGTGGGAGCGTGAGGATTTGCCATATGGGTGATCAGACTGATCCCGGTCGCAAAGAAAGGTTCGTCTTTCTCTTGCAATGGGAGTTTTGAACCGCCAACACCAGACCAGTTCACAGCCGCCTTCTCAAAAAATTCTCCACGTAGAACAGCCATTTCTCCTCCGCCATCTTCTCGATAAGCCCACTCTTCTTTCTTAAATCGCGAGGATCTTTCAAACTTTTCAAATGCTTGGATGATGTCACCCCTCAATGCATGTAGAAATTGGATGATTTCGCCTCTTTTCGGATGAGAAAATGTCATAAAACCTCAGTAATAGTGTTAACTTCACAATTAGGGAAACATTTTAATATAAAATTTAATTTTTCAGCTAGAATTTTTGAATGCGAGAACTTAACAAGATAAACAGGATAAGCAGGCATACGCATCAGTTGCTATGCTGGATTTCGAGTCGATCTTATAAAGATCTTTCTTGAAAAAGAGCGAACACTCCAATTAATGTGTTT
>JAGVJP010000082.1 GCA_020051075.1 Parachlamydiales bacterium | reverse complement strand
GTATTTTACGTGCGGCGCTCATAAAATGTTCCTTTCCCTGTTCCTCTTGGGATGATTAACTCCGCATCAGTTAGCTTTTTTAAGAGCCGGTTAGCTTGAAAAAGACTAATGCGGCATAAATCAGCAGCTTCCCCGCGCCTGATCATTTTATGTTCTTTGATGTAGCTTAGTATCATTTGTTCTTGTTGTATAAGATCGAATCCGGTTTGCCGCACATATCCAGCTTTTTGCCCTATTTTTTGATATAACTTTGCACTTAGTGTATAAGTACGCCCTCTTCCAGTGCCATGAGCTTCGATTAATCCAGACTCAACAAGTTTGCCTAGAGTGACTCGTGTTTCTTGCTCTGATTTTTGAGTGGAATGAGTTAAATCTATCGTGGTTAAACGCCTTTCGTGACACAAGCGAGAAAGAATAATTAGGCCATCAAGCGGCAAAGGATGCCCGATGCGCTTCTCTTCATGCAAAATCATTTCTAAAAAAGCCATATCACCCTCAGTGCTACTCATCTGTACGATCACTGAACTGCTGTTGGAACGGGAGTAATCGGGTGCTGGACGCCCATAACGCAACAAACCTTCATAGATACGATCAATTCCTCTCCCTGTTCGTTCAGAAAGGCCAACGCGTTTGCTCATATCCGCTAAAAGAGGGTTCCGAGAATGAGGCTTTGTCACGAGAAGATTATCTAAGGTTACCCCATCCACAAAACAGCCTGGATTAGAAATCGATAAACCGTTGTCATCGATTTGCACGTGTATTGCGCCAAGTCGGGAATAATCTCTATGAACCAAAGCGTTCACAAACGCTTCTCTAAAGGCTCTTTTATCGAAATTGGGTACCGGTACTCGGAATAAACCAAACTCAAATTCTTTTTCTGTTATCCTTGCAGCAAATAGTCGCTCTATTTCCTCAAACACTTGTAAGAGTGGTTTTCTAAAAAATTCATTCATCCGAACTTCAGTTCCTTCCAGTACTTGGAAAGCAATTTCATGTGAAGGGAGGTACTGTCGTAAAGCTTCCTCTCTTCCAATCATCAATAATCCGGCTAATGTTGGATGCCGAACTCCCTCAACAGTAACAACCAAACCTAAAGCCCCATCTAATTCCTCATCTGTCAAAGATAACAAAGCCGCATCCCCTCGATAAAGCTGAACAGCTTCTCTAATTCGTTGACGTTCTAAAGGGTTTAGATCATTAGCCGTAAGTTCCATCACAGGCATGGCAGAGGGGTCAATTAAACCTAGAGCAGACTGTCTCTGAATAAACTCATGAGGGTAAAATGGGACCGCTTCCGGTTTTCCATTTGCCATCAATCGACGACGTTGTAAAAGACCTTCAGAGGTTGAAACTAACTGTCGCGACTTAGGCACGCGGATGCGAGCAACTTTTTTGTCCCCAATATCATAAGTCTCAATTTTAACAGAAACAGGTGGGTTGGTTTTATTAGCTATTAAGGCAACGATTCCCATCGTATTAAGGTGATTCGCATGCAAGCCGGTAACCGATCCATCATCTTCCACACCGAGCAATAAATCACCGCCTTCAGTGTTTGAGAGATTCATCACAGTCGCAATAAGCTCTCGATCCGGTAATTGCTTCAGATCACTCTTAAATTCGACTTTCAGCGCTTCTCCCTTAGCAATGATATCAATCAATTCTTGTGTGTTCAAATCCATTTTCATCCAATAGTATTAAATGTCTTTCTTGAGTTGATTAGTAGGCTCAAAATTCTTCTGCCGCCCGCCGTTCTTTGTATTTTCAGCAACCATTTGAAAAATTCGATATCAGCAATATTCTAATAGATCCTATTAAAACACAAAAGAATAAAACATGTTGAAGGTGTATGTTTATTGATTACATGAACACAAACAGTCAATGATGCTCCACGTTTACCAGTAGCTGATGTATTTCCGGTTCATTTATCTACAAAAGGTCTTTTCCGAAAATATCGAAAAACCGATCATATTCAAGATAGATGACAAGAAAAAGACAAATGAAGCCAAGTAATACCGGCATCTAATTGACAGCACTATCCTGTGGATAGGATAAGCGGGTAAAAAAAATTCAAAGGATGGATTGTTTATGAAGTTATTTTCGAGATTGTTTTCAGTGTTGTTAGTGATATTTTTTGCAGCTCCATTAGCAGGAGGAGAAGGAAAAATCGCAAAAGCCAATGGGATCAACCTCTGGTATGAAACATTTGGCAATCAAGACGATCCTGCCTTGTTACTGATTATGGGAGGGAATTGTCAAGGAGTGTTGTGGCCTGTCGAGTTTTGCGAGCAACTCGCAAGAGAAGGGTTCTATGTCATCCGTTATGACCATCGCGACACAGGCCTTTCCACATGTTTTAACTTTGCAAAGAATCCTTATGACCTGATTGATATATCCAAAGATGCGGTTGGGCTGCTGGACTTCTTAGATGTGAAAAAAACTCATCTCTTTGGCATTTCGATGGGAGCCCTTGTTGCTGAAGTTATGGCAGCCCGCTTCCCTGATAGGGTTCATACAATCGCCATCATGGCCTCAACAAGCGATGTTCGCCCGATGAATCTGGCTTTGAGTGGAAAGCCTTCTGAAACAAGCCTTGTTTCAAGCCCTTCAGAACATTACCTCTCCTGGGTCGAACAGTTTTTCCAAAGTGGTTCTACAACGGTTGAAGAGCATTTGGAGCAACAAGTGGCCATCTGGCACTTATTGAGCGGTTCGGTTGCCCCTTTTGATAAAGGACTATATTATTCTCTTTTTCGAGAGTCTCTTTCACGTTTGCAGCGTCCAGACGTACAACAGAATCATTTTTTAGCAAGCGCTCTCTCTGAAGACTTAGTGCTCGAAGTTCCCTATCAAATTCAGGTTCCAACGTTAATTCTGCAAGGGTCTGAAGATCCTGTATTTCGCCCAGATCATGGCGAGGCTCTATCCAAAGCAATCAAAGGATCGAAATACCTTCTCGTTGAAGGCATGGGACATGTCCCCAATTCCTCCTTCGACAATTTTCTCATTAAACAGATTAAACTCCATGCCAGTGCAAGATAAATAAGGATTATATGAGTAAGTTCTCTAAATTTTTCATGTGTTTTCTTCTTTCCTTGTTCGGTTTAGGAGCAGAAATGCGCTTAGACCGCTTGGTCGACTATGATCAACAGACCTGCGCAGAAACTCTCCAAGCGGCAGATCTATCAGATTTGTGGAACTATTTTTTAAAGGGTCAAGCAGATCTCTTTTTCAGTCATGAAGCTGAGCTGTTAGCTGATGAACCAGCGTGGACAACAGCACAAATGGTTTTAGAGCTAGGCAGCGGGAATGGCGCTTATCTCTCTCGGCTTTCTGAGACCTTCAAAGATAAAAAATACTTGGGCGTCGAAAAACAATCCTCATTTGTTGAGCAGTCAAATGCTCAATTTGGTTGCTCAGGATTAGTCTTTGTGGAAGGAGATGCGGAAGAGGAGAATGAACTCTATACGAATCAATTTGACGCTGTTTTATTTCGACTGACGTTGCAGCATCTCAAAAACCCCAGACTCGCACTTCAACTCGCTCATCAATATCTGAAACAGGATGGATACGTCATTATCATCGACTCGTACGATCCTGCAAAGAGGTGTTCTCATGAAATTCCTTCAGTGGAAGACGCCTCTCGTCAACATAATGAACACAACAAAGCAACACTCAACGGAAATCGGCGTATTACAATCGAAATTTTAGAGGATTTGCAAAATGGAAATCATTCCCTCAACAACCTTTACGAAGTCGCACGAACAAGCCTTGACGTGCAAGGCAATCGTTTAGAGGAGGGGATTCGATTTAAAAGTGAACAAGACCGCAAACGCTATTTTAATCATGCCCTGCTGTTGTTGGGTATTTTACATAACGGATATGACGTTTCAGTCGACTTCTCAAAGGCATATGAAGAATTGCAAGTTTATTTAGAAGACCAAGACTCTTGGATTTGTCCAGGAATGCATTTTCTTGTTTTAAAGAAAATTTAGTCTGTTTCACAATATCACCAACTGATGTATAATCAGCCTGAAAAGGCCCTTACAGCCAATTTTTGTGCAAAGAAAATGACAATCAACCATCCTTGCATGGGATGCAAGGGGTAGGTGGTTCAAATCCTCTCACCCAGATTCTTTTCTTTCAATCGCTTAAAGGCATTCTCGATGAGAATACGTTTTGTGCATTTAATCTCAGGTGGTGGATGATGCATAATCATTTATCCCAAGCAACTTACCTTATGGGATTCGAGTAAGCAAGGAATGTTATGATCAAAGTTTTAAAACTGTTATGCTTTTTTCTGTTTCCCCTATTTGCGTTGAAAGCAGAAATTCATTTAAATCAACTTTCTGAAAAGGAATCTTCTCAAAAAATGTTCGCGTTTATTTATCAAGGATATCTCAAACCAGGCAGAGAAAATGAGTATCAAGAAGCCTGGAGTAAAGTTGCTCAATATTTTATTGAATTTCGTGGTGCTATTGGCTCTTGTTTACATAGAACATCTGATGGACTATGGGTGGCTTATTCTCGTTGGCCCGATAAAAAAACTCGGGATAACTCTTGGCCAGGAGAAAACGCACCTTCAGAAGAGCTGCCTCTTGAAATTCGCAACGCAGTTCTCACAATCAAGGATTGTTTAGATTCTGATCGGAAAATCCCAGATCTATGCATGGAAGTTGTTAATGATCTTCCTCTCTCATCCGATGATGCAGAATCAAGCTTGGCCTTATCCCCAGATCAAGAAAAAATCATGAACTTAGTTTATGAAGAAGTTGAAATCGCCATTCAAGAAGGGAATCCACCATTTGCTTCTATCATTACTGATTCTGAAAATAACATCTTAGCTATTGCTCACAACCAAGCAAATACAAAGCAGCTCGCCATTGCTCATGCGGAAATAGAAGCAATCCAACTCGCCTGTAAGATTCTTAGGAAGAAAAAACTTGATGGTTGCATTATTTATGCTAATGCAGAATCCTGTGCGATGTGTTCGACGGCCATTATTAAATCCGGTATCTCGCAAGTTTTTTATGGAGCTCCTCACGAAAAAGGGAGCAATCCAGATGTGCACCTTCTTGAAATAAATAAAAAAACAACTCCACAACTTAAAGTACACGGAGGATTTATGAAGGACAAATTTATCAAGCAGATTAAAAGAGGAAGAAATCAATAATTTTAGAAATATTTATGAATCCAAAAATTGACACTTCTTTGTGCATTGCGAAAATTATTTATATTGCTTTTAAGGCCATCAGAAAGAAGGACTGATTCATTTTTTTGACTTCAATTTTGTGAATTTCAATGATTGAAAAATATGATGATAACAAAACATTCAATTCATCTTGTGTAAATTTAGAAAAAAAACGTTTTTTACCTTTTCCTGTAGGGTCTTCATAACCATCACAATTACCTTCAATAAGGCTAACAAGAGCTATTCCACCAGGTTTGAGCAACTGCAATATTTTCTGCACTTGTAATGTCATTTCTGACCTAGTGATATGGATTAACGATGAAATCGCGATTATGCTATCAAATGTTTGACATGTAAAAAAATCCTGAAACCTTATTAGGCATACATTTAACCCCTTTTCTATGGCCATTTTAGCAGGCTTTTCTGCAGGTTCTATACATGTGACATTATGTCCAAGCTTTGACAACCATGAAGCCAAAGCCCCAGCTCCTGAACCAATTTCAAGAATATCGCAGCGAAATGCAGGTAAATATTTTAAAATTAAGGGAATGAGAACATCCTCAAATGGAATTTTATCAAAGTTATCAGCATAGGTATTGTAAAATTCATTGTTGATTAAATCTATGGTCATTTTTTTCCTGTTTTGTGACGTTTTGCTGGTATTTCGTCTTTCGTCACAACTCCATAAACACCGACTCTTGTTATCTGTTTCAGGCTTTCTGAATCGATTTCACCAATCAAGTTTTTCTTCAGATAATGAAAGATGGTATTTTTTGCATATCCTGGCCTGGAAAATTCAATCTTAAAACCCATCTTTTGATAGAAATCAGGAGCTTGAAAACTCATCGTCTCCACAAAGGCAAAGTTGCAGCCTCGTTGCTTTCCAAATTCGAGAGCATGATTCATTAGTTCGCGCGCAATTCCTTGGCCTCGACAATGTTTTTCTACAAAAAGATACTTGATATGCAGCTGTCCCCAAAAGAGCTGTACGACTATCGCTCCAACAAACTCTTGATCTTTGAAAATTTCGAAAGAGATTGGCTCTTCTGCCAATCCGTTAATGCCGGTAACGTCTATGGCTTGATTACTAAAACCATCATAAATCTTTTTTTTGACTTCATCTTTAAGAATATTCTGTCGGATTTGGAATTTCATAGTGTGTTTTTCCCATTGCTTGGATATTTCTTGCCGCTTCGAGAGGTTTCGACACCCAGATTTTCAAGAGCTTGTGCTGTCGGTCTTTTTCCAACCCACTCAAAAAACATTTTTCATTACTAAGGATTACCTCATGCAAAAGTCAAAATATCAAATTCAAAACTGGTCTGATTATAATAGAAGTTTCATTCAAAGGGGAAGCATAAATATTTGGATTGATGAGGCCAGTTTGTACAAATGAGTATCATCCGATTCTTTTCTTTCAATCGCTTAAAGGCAATCTCATCGAGATTGGCTTTTGGATTTTTAGTGCAGGTGGTGGATGAGGATTTTGTATCGTAAGAAACTTAATGGATTTTCTGGATTTCCTGTAATATTGTTATTTTACAAGCGAGAAAACAATGACCAACAAACAGCTTAAGAAGTTCAAGCAGCTTTAGAACCTGTTCCAAAATATCACCGACTTGTTTATAATCAACCTGAAAACGCCTTGACAGCCGATTTTTGCATAAGAGGAATAAGGCAGAACAGGGAAAAATATACATGAAGTGCAAACGGTCGGAGGAGAAATGACAGGCATAACGATTAGACACAATATCACAAAAATAGGTGTGATATTCCTGCTCATATTGTTATCCATTACACCTTGTCTGCATGCAGATCACGCACAGCGCAATTGCCTTATTCTTCTCGATCATGACAACTACGAAAATGTTGGGGTCTCAGACAGTTGGTTCCTGATGAGTAGACTGCAATCAGCCATTGCAGAACAAACAACTCCCATATTACTTCACACAAGCCTCTGGAATTCGTTCATCGAACGTCGAATCAATTTCGAACAACACTTACAACAACAAAATACACCTCTATTTAGAATCTACAATCTGTATCAATCGATTAATGAGCGGATGGAATATTTGAGTCATTATTATAACTCAACTCATCATGATGTGGTCCAAAACAAGAATTTAGCGGTTCAACACATCAATCAAGAATTTTATCGCCCTCGAAATGCTGTATCAGATGAAAATTATCAACTCCTCCTTGACTATCTTACTCACTTTGACTCCGAAGAATGGACTGTTTATAAAAATAATGGTGGATTCTATTTATTGATTCCGAAAAAATATCATGAACAGAATTCATTACTGGGCTTCAACATCGATTCGTTAGAAGAAGTCCCCTATCCCGAAGACACTTCATCTGCTTATTTTGAGTCCCGCGTCAATGAATCGATTGTGAATGCCTTGCCCGATTTCTTTCTTACCTATGATGACTTGCCCAATGCAAGCATGCCCTACTCGTGGAACATTCTACTTGCCGGCCATGGCGGTGCAAAATATCAAGAAACAAATCGTGATGAAACGATATCCTGGATAGGAGAACCCATCATTGCAGACCTTTCCATTCATGAATTTAGTGATGTTTTAGAATTTTTTCAATCCAGGGTAACCACCAATCTCTTTCATTACTCTACCTGCAACGGGGGCGGCAATCACATTCCATTGGTTTTCAAGAATGAACAGAGAAAGCCTTATCGCTTTGCAATCATCTGCGATACTTTGACCGATTGTGTAAGTTATTGTAAATGGACGACGCTGCTGCCGTCTGATGAAAAAAAATTTCTCACAACCGCTGATGTCATCTACGACACGACAAAAGATTGCTGGCAGCTGCCTCTGGCACCTGTTTACCATTGGGGAGATTTTTTCAAAGGCCTTGCAACGATTGATTTTTCCACCGGATCGATAGAACGTTTACAAGAGATGATGTCATCAATTACCTATTCAATCATAGCAAACATCCCCTTGCTTTGCTTGCCGGAAACTCATGACTTTTTTCCCTTGTACTCTTCGGATGTGATTAAGATCGACGACCGATTCCTTACTCTTGCAGAAAACGAAAGTGATTCCATCACAGTGAATGGAGCAAAAACTGTTTTGATCGAAAGCAGCTCCATCATGCCCACCATTATCGTTGATCACATCAATCGATTTCGAATGATTTCTATTAAACCAGGCGATGCTTTACATTATATAAAAAAATTAAAGGCAACGCACCACATTGACTTGCCGAGCACCTTTTGGCAAGCTCAATTTCAATGGTATGATAAAACTTTTATAGTGGATGAATGCACATTCCCCTATTCCAACAACTCATTAATTTTTAAAGATATCGTTGTTCAAGGTAATGAACTACGCCTCGAAAAGGTGATCATTTCACAGCAAAAAAGTCATTACATCCGTCTATTTTTCACAATCAACGATATCGCAATGATGGTCGTTGCTCATAAATCAGGACAAGCTGAGCTCAATGAAAATGCCACTATTCAAGAAGTCGTCCTATTATCCGAGACAGCGCGAAACAAATATGAAGACTATTATTCATCACTGCGAAAAAGATTTTAAGTCATTCTCATTAAGTTGACAAACTTCAGGAATAGTGAGCATCAATGAACCTAGAAAAATTGGCTATTTTCATAACTTCGTCAAGCCACTACCCCCTGAATAACAAACTATCCTGCCCGATCTTTCCTATCCTCCCTATCCTGTAAAAATTGACAGGATGGGAAGGATAAAAAGGATGATGGTGCGTAAGATATTCGCTATCCTGCCCTATCTTTCCTATCCTCCCTATCTTGTAAAAATTGACAGGATGGGAAGGATAAGAGGGAGGGTAAGAAATGGCTCAATTACTTTTTTGAAATGAGAGACAACGTCGCTTTCCTCCCATAGGGATTTCACAGCCATCTATTGCTAGAGTCAGGTCAACGGCTCCACCCGTAGGATGCCCTGCAACACTTGGCAGGGCTATGAGCTTTTCGCCATTATCACACACTCGAATCGTTTGCAATGTGGCCGTATTTGAAACTTTATTTTTCATAAACAGACTCCAAATTCTGGCGGAAATAAGCGATGACTTCGCCGCACACATATCCAAATAGTGATAAAAGAATACTTGCCACCTCTCTAGGAAACTCAATCGGATAAATGCGGAAAAGGACAAATCCGAAAGCGCCGCCAAGCATCGCCAACCAAGCAGACACCACATTTCCTTTTTTGTTGAATAGAGCAACGATAACAGGAATGAAGAGACAACTGACTGAAAGTTCATAACTTTGGATTAATACGTCGACAATGTTATCAAAATAAAATGCAAAAAGGATTGCTGCTACTGATATCAGGCAAGAAATCCACCGGACCACGCTTATGCTACTCAGAGACTTCACAGCACCTATATTGAAATCGCTAGATAGATTAGAGCTGATCGCATTAATGAGCGCTGTCGCCGTAGAGATGATGGCAGCCAAAATTGCACATCCCACCAAAGCTGATAAAACAGGATTAGTCGTTGCTATGATCGCACTCATCAACACGCTGCCTCGTGTAGGAATCTCCAGCTGCATCGAATAGGCAAGTACGCCAAAAAACACTGGGACAATAGAAAGAATCATGGTGCATATTCCGGCTGCAAATGCAGCACGAGAGACCGTTTTAGGCGAAGAGCCAGCAAAACAGCGTTGCGCAATATCTTGTTCAATCACCATGAAAAACAGAGGCATCAAGAGCCATCCTGTGAGCTTTGATGAAACTGAAGACAAATTTTCCAACTGGAGTAGTGGCGTCGAGGAAACGCCTGGTTCAAAATAAAGCACATAACCAAAACAAAAGAGAAAGACCGCACTAAATAAAATTGCCTGAACAAGGTCTGTAGAGATGACTGCTTTCAAACCACCTTGTACAGTATAGAAGATGACAATCATCCAAAATAGTACGAAAAGGGGGGTGCTGCTGATGCCAAGACTCACAAGGAATTTGCTTGAAGCAATAATCTGCCCCACAAGGATCATAAAGAGGGAGACAATAGAAAGAAGCGAAGCAGCCTTTTTTAGTGTCGAAGAACCATAAACAATTTCACAAATTTGAGCCACTGTGGTGACCGGAAATTGAGCCAAACGTCTGCCAATCCCTGACCCCAATACCATCAAACCAAGTGCACCTCCAAGCGGATACAAAAATACCGGCCAGCCGTAGAGGAAGGCCTCCTCCGCAGAACCGAGGACCACACCGCCACCGACGATCACCCCAACAAAGGTCATCATCAGAGGGAAGAATTGCACATTTTTTCCGGCAAGGAAATAGTCCTGTTCGTCAGCAACACCTTTTGACGTCCGACGGCCAACAACCCAATAAAACAATTGCAGCCCAAAAAGCATGCAGATAAAAATTGATAAATTCATTTTTCACTCCTATTTTCAAAACTTTTTTCCAACAATTTTTCAGCTAAAACATCTAAGGGGTCTATGATTTTTTTACTACTCACTGATAGTTCCTTAGCAAACAATGAAAGCTCCGTGCACCCCAACACGATTACAGAGGCGGCTTCATATGAAATCCTATAAAATATAACTTAATAGCAAAAACAAAGAGTGTTCCACGTGATCCACCCTCGTGTTCGTTAAATACTTCTGCGAAATCAGTGACGAAGTAAATAAACGATTATAAAAAAATCAATAAAATAGATTTACACAACATTAAACAAATGTGTAATACCCGAAGATTAATGGGACTCTATAAAATTCAAATCAACTATAAAAAAAAGAAATTAATGAGCTGGATGCTCATGATGGAGAGAATGAAGGGAGGAAAAAATGGACAGGCTAGATTGAACGACAAAAACATTAAATGGCGATAGCCAGGGCCTGATGTTAGAACAAAACTCAAGATTCATTGTTAAATCCTCCTCTGGATTAATATCACTTAAAACAAGTCTTCTAAAAAACTAGTATGCACGAATTAAAATAATGATGCAACGTAAAATCATCGTCACCCTAAAGGATTTCTTCTATCGAACTTTTGCGAATTTCTTTTTTCAATTGATCAACACTTTTTTCAGCCACAGGCAGGTCTTCAGGCATCGTGCCGCCTAATTCTTCGATCGTTTGACGGACTTTTCTACCAACTTCGAAATGGGTTTCATTAGCGTTGTTTTTCCCTTGGATATTGTCTCTGCGCAGCTTTTCCTCTGCCTGTGTCGTTCTGAAGAGATTGGCAGCAAGCTCTGTGCTCCCCATGTGATTTAAAATTTTTTGGCTCTTTTTAAGTCCTTTGCGTTGATGAATACCTTTAGCATCCAACCCGCCATAGAGGCCTTTATATCCATGATTTTGAAAGACAGCAAAATCAAGAGGCGTCTCTACTCCTGCTTGTTGAGCAGTTTCAACCAGTAGTTTGTTGTGTTCGCAAAGCTCGTTTCGAAGAAATAGGCGTTTCTCACCCTCTTTTAACTGCTGGAATGCTCGATTATCAGCTAATTCTTGTCGGCGAGTTTGGATTGCAAAATAGGTTTGACCATTCGCAATAACAGGTTTTGCCGGATCGCCATTTTGGACAATTAAATAGCAGGCGTAGCGAGATAGTTTTACATCTTCAACTTGTCTTTGACCTCCTTTACCTATATCGATCATTTCGGTGATATCAACGAAATGATCCACGGTATTGTGTCCGCTATTTTTACACGATTCTTTAGCTTTCCCGATAACTTTGAGAAAATTTCTGTACTCATTGTATTCCAATGCCTTTGCCAATTTCCGTGCACTCCAGAACTCGTCCCCTTTCTCTTCTTGCCGGAGGGATTCAAACGTTTGATGATGTGTTATTTCAACTAAATCATTGCTCATTGGTTTATCTCCTAGAAATTGTGGTCATTATAGATCTGTCAGGGGATCCACATTCTCATTATGTTTTCAGTAATCATTTGAAAAATTCGTTCATCACAAATGAAAGATCAGCGATATTCTACTCAATCTTGTGAAATCAGAAAAGAACAAAAACAGTTAAATGCACATATTTCATTGGTTAACTTAAAAATCGAACCAATCCACCAATAGCTGTCATGTTCGAAACCAAATATATTATAAAAAATGAGCAACAACTCAAGAAAAGATCTTTCCCAAAAATTTCGAAAAACCGATCATGTCAGCCATTAGACAGTCACAAACAAATGAGGTTTATTAAATGGAAAATTCTCCTGCAAAGCATCTCGACAAGCCTTCTAAAACTCCTTATTTAATCCTCTGGTTTCTTTGCATTGTCGGCTCTTGGGCGATCATTCCTTACATCCAATATTTGAAAATTTTTCCTTCTTCACAGTCTGTCCTTGAAATATTTCTTATGAGCACAATCCAACCAGCTCTTTTTTTTGGTTTTGTTTGTTTTTTGAGTTATAAAACCATCCCAAAAACTGACTTAGAGCCCTTTGTTGTTAAAGACACGTTCAAACAGATCATTCTCACGAGCGGCATTTCAGGAGCATTAGTTGGGTTGATTATTTATTTTCTAGATAAATCTATTTTCCAAAATTCTCTCCTTTCAGAAGCCCATCCTCCACGTTGGGTCGGAGCTTTAGCTTCAATTTATGGGGCGGTGAATGAAGAGGTATTGATGCGATTGTTTTTATTCACCTTTGTCTATTTTATTTTTACAAAGCTTTTTCAGATCACGGCTCATTCTCGATTATGGTTTCTGTGGGTTGTAAACGTCATTGTCGCTATCTTTTTTGGACTTGGCCATTTACCAGCCGCTTTTAAGCTGATCTCTCCCTCAGCCTTCGAAATTTTTCGCATTCTCCTTCTTAACGGAATCCCAGGAATGATTTTTGGTTGGCTATACTTTTCTAGAGGGATATGGGCTGCCATGGTCGCTCATTTGACAGCAGACTTGATGGTCCATGTGTTTTTAGCCTGAATATTCTCAACAACCTAATTCGTATGGCTTAAAAAGATAAAGATTGCCCGCCATCAACAGTCAAAATATGCCCTGTTACCCACGAGGAGTCATCAGATGCAAGATAGATAGCCGCACTGGCTTGATCTCTCGCTGTCCCCGCTCTTTTTAGAGGAATCCCTTCCATAACAGAACTTTCGAATATGGTCGATTCATCATAAGGTGTTGTTCCTGGTGCGATGGCATTCACTCGGATGTTATAGAGAGCTAATTCAAGAGCTGCGCTTTGCGTTAACATATTCAACGCGCTTTTTGCAGTCGAATTCGCCACTCGATGCGGATAGGGGCGGTTTCCAGAGATCGAAGAAATATTGATGATTTTCCCCGATATATTTTCTTGAATCATATGCCTAGCCGCTAATTGAGTCAGAAGCATTGGTGTCATGACACCTACCCTCAGAAGATATTCAAGACTTTCGGTACTTAAATCAAGAAAAGTGCTCGTGTCATACCCTGCAGCGTTATTGACTAGAATGTCAACATGGCCTAGAAAATCTACTGCTTGTTTGAAAAATCCCTCGGCCTCTTTGACGTCAATAAAGTCCGCATAAATTGCCTGACTCAAACGACCAATGTCTTTTATCGCTTGAACCGTTTCTTCGGCCCCCTTTTCATCCGAGCGATAGCTAATCACGACATCCGCACCTTGTTCAGCAAATGCAATAGCAATCGCTTTTCCAATACTTTTATTGGCTCCCGTGACTATTGCTTTTTTACCCAATAATTTCATCATCAATCCTCAGTAAGCCTTCGAGGCTGTTTAAGACAACATAACAAATTTTCATGAACCAATAAATTCTGTTCTCTTTATACTATTCCAATTGTTTTTCAAAGAAGCTCTATACTATAACATATAATGAACGAAGAATGGAAACTTGAAAATGAAAAGGAATGACCAAGAAAACCAGATTAATAAGCCTAAAGACGGGCAAGCAGGGGAGCCTCCTTTAGATCAAGAAATTCGGTGTGCGTATGACCGGTTGATCAAAGCTTTGAATATACTCCCCACCTCTGTACGAACTTTAAAGGTGATCGATGCGACGGGTGGAAAAGTCAGTGCATCAGATCTTATCGCCTATCAAATTGGGTGGGGGAAATGCGTCATTCAGTGGTATGAAGCTGGAATGCGCGGAGAAAATCCTGAACTACCTGGAGAAGGATTTTCTACGTGGAACTATACCGCAATCGCTCATCATTTTTATAAAAAATATCATTATGATGGCCTCAATGAACAAATGAAGGTCTTCCAGGAAGTTGTCTCTACTCTTCTCGAAATTGTCGAGACTGAACATCAAGCCAATCGATTAGACCAAACCAACGTTTGGACCTGGTGCACACTCTCTTCTGGCAAACACTGGCCATTAAGCAAGTGGATTAGAGTAAACACCGTCTCTCCTTATAAACGAGCTGCTCAACTGATCAAGAAAGCCGCCCAAACAGGATAGACAGGATAGTGAAGAACTAGAAAACAAATGTAAAACCGATTTACATCCATTAAACTTCCAAAAAAAACTGAAAGAAGAGAACACAAGACTATATGGACTATATGGACTATGTGAGACAATGACCTCTGTCCGTCCATTTCAAGTTGGCAATCATCCTGAGACAGAGAATTTTCTGGTTTACAAAAGAATTAGATTTTAAAATCAGTGGACGTCAGAGGCTGTGAAAAAACTATTGGGATCTCTATGAAAAAATATCAGGAAGATTGCTTTCATTTGGGAGTGAAAGCATTAGTGATCAATCAGGATAAGGAATTACTTTTACTGGAGAGGCATCACCCTTCCAAAGGAATGTATTGGGACCTTCCTGGAGGCAGACTGCAAAGAGGAGAGTCTCAATTAGAAGCACTCTCCCGGGAGATAAAGGAAGAAACTGGAATGGATAATATTAGTGGGGCCCATCCTTTCATGATGGTCCTTACAGATATACGTATTCCCAATCAAGGAAGCGATCTTGCCCATCCTTCTTATCCTGTTTTTCTATGCTGGTAAACTGTGTCTTTCGCCCATCCTGTTGGCCTATACTGACCGGTTTTCCGGCGCAAATGTTTTGTCCTTCCAAAATAACGTGGAGAGTAGGATAACGAGCAACCCAATCAAGATCCATCCCATTAATAGAAAACAATCGTCCAATGCAAAAGCTGTCGACTGATTTCCTAAGAAAACGTCTAATTGAGCATCAGCTGCTTGTCCTGAGATGTGGAAAGTTTTAATGTCAGAAAAAAATTGTGTTGTCTTTTCAGAAAATGGTGTTAGAGTGCTTCCATAACGATCGTGGTAGAAAATTTTTCTGCGATGCCACAATATCACGTAAAGGCTTCCGCCAGTCACAGAGGCTAACACACGTCCTATCTGGAATAATTCCATCACGCGAATCAATTTTTCTTCCGCAAAGCTATGAAAGCATAAACGAAAAATGGGGGGTAGAAAAAGAGCTAATCCAAATCCTGCTAGAATCCGTGAGAGGGCTATTCTTTCGAAATCGATATATTGATTAAACCAGGTTGTGTGAAAACATGAAATCGCTAAACAGATCAAAGCGATAGCTAAAGGGATGCGGGCATCAGTTTTTCCAAGTCTTCTCCCTAATAAAATAGAAGGAATAATTCCAGCTACAACCATAATGCCCAGAAGCACCCCTATCCATAAAGGGGTGTAGTTAACATCTATGCTTAACCATAAAGCTAAAAGAACCACGATCCCAAAATAACTAGAAAAAAGTAAAATCAGATTGATCATCCCAAAAGCAAATAGAGGTTCATCAAAAAGGGCTAGATCAAAAAGGGGGTAGGGGTGATATCGGCTCCACAGAAGAAAGTAGATGAAACTCCCGGTCCCCAATAGGATAAACGTAACAATCAATGATGAGCGCAGCCAATCAAGCTCCTGTCCTGTGATGACCACAAAGCCCAAACAAAACACAGCTAGAGTATAAAAGAGATATCCAATTCCATCAAATTTGTGAGCCTCTATTTCAGGCTGATAATCGTGTAAAGCGCGTTGGATCAACCATGCTAAGATGAAAATAATGACGGCGTTAATAAAAAAAGGAGCTCTCCAGCTAAAATCATAGGCCAGCCACCCTCCCCAGCAGGCTCCTAAAATTGGCACATTGGCATAGATTGTCAGTAATATCGTTGTGAAAAGAGGTTTTCGCTCCTGAGGAGTCAATCCGGCAAATAATTGATTTGTTAAAACATAGAACGGACCGGAAACAACCCCCTGAATTAATCTGAGAGTTAAAAACTCAAAAAAATTTGTCGATAATCCAGCCAAAAGTGATGAAATGGCAAACAGATGCAAGCAGATGTAAAGCAGCTTTACAGTCCCATATTTATGCGAAAGGGATCGAGCTAAAGGAATTCCTAATATATTGCCAAGGCCAAAAAAGCAAATGGTATAAATCGCAATATCTGTACTGCCTCCCAAATCGCTGACAATATATACGGACCCCATCAGGGTCATGGTGAACGAAAAAGTCACCAATATAAGGACTGAAAAGAGAGCTGCAAAGGTAGAATTAGAGGCTTTTGGAGTCATTTGTTTTTACGCCAATTGAAAAAATCATTTTCGCAACTATTCACAAAATTCCTATGCGAGATAAGCACATATTTATCTTTTCGTCGGTGTCCTCTTTTTGAAGGTAGAGTGGTTGATCAGCATATTGCAAGAGCAAGGGGTCTAAATTCTCCTCTATGATCGTTTCGATAAACGCGCTATCGCCAACTTCTTCTAGTTTATAAATCGAGGTTTGATAAGTGGGAGATCCTTTTGATGTTGTGGGGACCAATAGTCCATCTTGATCATGCAAATCCACAATAGCTTCTAATGAGAGGCCAATGCGAAGAGGGTATTTTTTGATTTCTTCAGGATCTAATTCCACCCGTACAGGTAAGCGTTGAACAATTTTGATCCAGTTGCCTGATAAATTCTGAGGTGGAAGCAAAGAAAACGCATTTCCAGCAGCCCCAGGAAGCCCAACAATCACTCCATTATAGACGACATCCCATCCATACAAATCTGAAGTGATTCGCACTTTTTGTCCGATTTTCATATGTTTCATTTGGGTTTCTTTGTAATTGGCATTCACCCAGATTTGGTCTAACGGGATAACACTCATCAACGGTTGTCCTTCATCCACCCACATTCCCACCTGTATTTTTCTTTGGGCGACCAAGCCTTCCACAGGAGCATATATTTTAGTCCGATACAGCTGCACCCACATATTACGCAACTGGTCTGCTCTTGCTAACACACGCGGATGCGTTCTTATCGCAGTCCCCCGCACAAGGGCTAAAGCTTGTTCATAATGGGATTCAGTTGATTTTAAGGAATAATATCCAACTCTTAAAGCTGCTACAGCATGTTCATAGTCTTCTAAAGACACTCCAGCAACTGCCAGCACATCTTCCCTATGTTGGTAATCCTGAGCTGTACGGATGAGTTCAGCTTTGCGTGTTTCCATTTCTGCTTTATAGGCAAAAACTTGGTGAAAAGCCTGGCAAACTTCCCTCACCTCATTCGCCAGCTGCTGTTTGGCTTGTTCCAAAGCAATTTTGGCATCTGTCGAATCAAGTTCAATAAGAAGCTGTCCTTGTTTGACCAAAAAGGTGTCATCAGTATGAATGGCTGTAATAAATCCTGATTTCAATGGGGTGATATAAATTTGATTGCCCTCAACATACGCGTCGTCAGTATAAACACGGTATTGGAGAAAAAAAATCCAAAGAAGACATCCTAGAACTATCAGGAGAATGATGATCAGCCAAAAACCTATTGACATCTTCTTTCGCTTCTTTTTCATTTCTGCTTGTTTTTCAGCACGTAGATGTTCTGAAGGGGGCACCTGTTCTGCGACAGGTTTATGTTCTGAAGAGGGATTAGAACTCATTCACATTCTCCAACTGCCTGCAACGGGATACAATAGTCGGAATAATAACCGCCGCCTAATGCTTTGATTAATTTAATCGTTGCTAGATACTGACCATATAACAAATTGACATTTTCAATTTGTTTATTCACTAATTCGATCTCCATACGCAATTCATTAAAACGACTATCCAAACCTGCTTGTTTGCGCATTTTAGTGAGCCAATAACGGGCTTTAGCATTCTCGAGAATGAAATCTTGTTCTAATTTTTGCTCAAAGATTGATAGAGCTAACGAGAGCAAATCCGCGACTTCTTGAGCACTTGACAAAATTAAATTATTGTATTCAAAGATAGCTTCTTCGAAAGCTGATTTATGTGCTTCAACGTTAGCTTCAATGGCACCTGCTGTAAAGATTGGAAGATGAAAGGCAGGTTGGATTTGATAGGTTTTATTTTCCCAATTAAAGAAGTTAGTGAACAGAACGCTTTCCAATCCGACAAGCCCTTTGAGGCTAATATCAGGGTAAAAATCGGCCTTTGCTGCTCCAACTTGATATGCCAAGGCCTTCGCCCTCCAAATTTGAGCCATGAGATCAGGGCGGCGCGCTAGCAAATCAAGGGTTAAGTTGTCAGGCACAGAAATCGTTGGAGGCAATGGGGGCATGAGTGAATCGACGTCCAACGGTTCATCCGGCCCCCTGCCCATCAAAAAATTGATCAGATGCTTGGACAGTGTAATTTCATTCTCAATGCTTGAGAGTAATTTTTTGATCTCAAAAACCTCTTCTTGGATGAGCAGCGGATCGAGTCTGGATGACAAGGCATTTTCTTCCAAAAACCGTTGCAAATCGAAGGTATCCTGTTGAGTTTTGTAAAGAGCATGATACAGCTGTCTTCGCAATAGATTGGCCTTTAATCCAAAATAGGCCTCAGCGATAGATGTTGTAACGATCAATCTGACTTGAGCTGCCTGAGCCTGATTTGCTAAAACCTCTCCAATGCTAGCTGAGAATATATTGTAATTTTTTCCCCAAAAATCAAACTCATATTCCAATGAGAGGGAAAGATAAATCACTTGAGCATTCAGGGGAAGCTTAGGGTTAAACGCTCTATATAAACCAGTCCGACTTAAATATGTTTTGATAATATCGCCGTCAAAGGAAATGAAAGGGTATAGCCGCGAGCGGGCAACGATTGCTTCTTGTTTAGCAAAATCGATCTTGCTCTGCACTTCCTTCAAAGTGGGATTTTGATCTAAAGCTTGTGCGATTAAGCTGTTGAGCTGTGGAGAATTAAACACCTCCCACCAGTTTTCATCCGGCCAATCTCCCACACTGAAAAAAGGGGTTTGCACACTAGCCTCAACAGAGCTGTCAAGGCTAGGGGGAGGTAAGAGATTTTTTGTTTGTTCGCTTTTTGGCATAGCTATGTAGCAAGAGGATAGGAAAAATAGAATCCCAAAAGCTATCAAACTTAGAAATGGCACTTCAAGATAACCTCTTAATCAATTATTTTGATATTTTGCGTGCAGCACAAAACATCCAAATGGACAATAATCCAAATATAATAAAAGCACCGATGCTTACTCCTGGAGCGACTGCTACAGTTCCTATGGTGACTGGAAAGAAAAAGAAAAATCTATACAAGTGGACCAGTGAAACAATACCGAACAAGACAGCTGCAAATATCAAAGCGCATTTGGGACTTCCAAAACAGCACTTTCTATCGGTGCTGCAGCATTGTTTTTCATTTTTATCGTGTGAGTGGTTTTCCATATTAATTCCTTTTTTGGGTGTTTAAACATTTTTTTAAACTACCAGATAACACCAAAAAAAGGATAGAAAATTCAACCAACAAATATGCGGGCAGACAAGATTGCAAGATCACGATAGAGAGGCATACGCATTGGACTACGATACCCCTCTCAAAAACATAGAGAACAGGATAGGCAGGATCACAAGGGGCAGGATAAATAAGACAACTCGCACGAACATGGCAAAAAAAATAAAGAAAAAACTATCTTAATTTTATCATCACTATCTTGCTTATCCTGCCGCTTGCGATCTTGCTTATCTTATTTTGTCCTTTTGCCTATCCTGTTTTTCTATGCTGGGAATAGGTTGGTTTTATAGATAGTTGGGAGATTGTTATTGCTTTGTTGGCAGATTTCTAGCCGTCAAACTTAACATGATCCAAAACCACCCCACAAAGATGAGGTCTATGCCAATAAACAGACCGATCATCCATAAACTTAAGGTGGTCCATTCTGACCAAATAAAGATTCCTAGTAGAAGAGAGATCACACCGCTGATGAGAAGCCATTTCCATTGAATCATAGGGGTTGCCAGGCTGGCAACGATCTTAAACAACCCACTGACAATATAAAAAGAGGCAAGGAGTAAGGTGACGGCAATGGCTCCAACAGTGGGATGTGTCAGCATGATCACACCCACTGTTGAATAAAATATCCCTGAGAGAATTGTTTGTGCGAAACCTTGCTCCTTTCTCGCCCAAAAGGCATACAGAATTTGCAAGAAACCGCCGACAGTTAGCAAGATACCGAAGAAAACGATAGAAGTTAAAGTGACAAAATTTGCGCCAACAATAGCCAAACCACCCAAAATGACTAGGATGATTCCCAGAATGAAAAACGATAACCAGTTTTCCTTGAACCGTTTTTCACCTAAATAGGTTTTTGAAGGTTTTGAATCTAAATCTTCTGTCATATACATCTCCTATCATTCAGCCTTTTGGTATTTCTCATTTAATACTTTAATTGAAAAGAGTCTATAATTTATTCATTACTACTGTCGTTTTACGATAACTAATCGAGTGTTTTTAATGACAACTGGGACACCACTATCAGCATTAGTAATTCCTATTACATTGAACAACATATCGGTCACACGTCCTCTATTTCTTCCTAATCGCTGATGGGATTTTGTTGCGATAACATCATACTCTGTCACTAATCCTGTTTCGGGAATTCCGAATATGAGTAATTTACCAATACCGTTACAAGGATCTGTCAGTGTTAACTTAAGTGGTAAATTTGTGGACTGAATTGATGTAAGAACATCTGGAGTAGAGTATAATGATGAACTAAGAAAATTGATCTTGCCATTGCCTTGTTTGTCGATGGTGAGTTGAGAGATTACAGTGACTGATGCGTTATCAGAATCCGGGACTGTTATTCCCCCTGCAGAAGAAGAGTAAGTTGTGTAATTCCCCTCAAAATCACAGAGCTTAAACTCAGCATGGGTAAGGAAAGGCAACAAAATCGTGCATAGCATAGCAAATATTTTCATAGTAAAACCTTTGTTGAGTGTTAAAAAAAATCTTCAGAATGAATCATTGATTTTTTTGCATCATATTTCTACTAAAAAATTGTTGTCAAATATTTTTTTAAAATTAGCGCAGATGATTAATTTTGACTTGATGCCGCTGTAGCTTGAGTATTCTCAAGAGAGGCAGTGTTTGCCAATTTTCTTCTTTCGTAGAGGAAAACACAGAGGCTCGCAATCATACTTAAACCGAAGATTAGGCCAGCGATAGGATAAATTGTCTTGTCATATAAGAAACTTGACAACCCTATGATTAGGGCAACGAGAAACAAGCGAATGCTCGTAAACAGGCTTGCAGAAACACCTTTGATGTCAGGGAAGAGCTGCATCCCTTCTGGAAAATAGAGCCCAAACAACCAATTAGAGCCAAAGCTATAGATCATCATAAACTGAGTAGCGAGATAGGGGCTTGACGGGTCTAAATAGGCGGCTAAAGGGATTCCCACGCCACCAATGAGGACTAAACAAGTTGCAATCTTTTTAAGGGAACGAGCTCCCCATTTTGTCAGCAATCGATTAAAGACTAAGTTTGCCACTAGCCAAGCACCGAGTAGAGAAGCTTGGAAAAATGGAAGCGCTTCTTTAGAAACCCCTAGTTCAATCACAAATAACACCGAGGCACCGGCCAGAAAAGCTAGATAACCTCCAAAAACGAGGCTAATCACCAAATTAATCTGCCAAAAATTTGAACTAAAAAGAACGCGTTGAAAATCTTCTAAGAGTTTTTTGCGATTCAACTTAATTTTCTTTTCTGTCGTAAGGGTCTCATCAAACCAAAAGAAACAAACGATAAAACTAAACAACACAAAAAGTGTAATCGTTAAAAAATTTGAGCGAAAACCAAAAGCATAGTTGAGATATCCTCCTAACATCGGGGCGAACGCCATGATAAAAGGAATGATAGTGTTTAACTTATTTGTCACCTTCATCGCTTTCTCTTCATCGAAAGCATCGAAAATGACAGCTGTGCCAAGAGTGAAGCAGCCACCGCTTCCAAGTCCTTGTAAAACTCTTCCGAAGAGCATGAAATCAAAACTAGATGCAAAAAGGGTGATTAAACTTCCCCCTAAAAAAAGGGCAAGGGCAAAGTTAAGGGGGGTTCTCCGTCCAATGGCATCTGAAATCGGTCCATAAAATGGACAAGAAAGGCACATTCCGATGAAGTTCCATGTGAGAAGACTTTGAATTTTATCTTCTGAAACAGAAAAAAAATTCATCATATCGGGAAAAGCCGGCAAATAGATATCTGTTTCGATGCAAGCCGCGATGAAAATAACGGTGATGAGGAATAAGTATTTATTTTCTTTGGTAAACATATTTTTCACAACTTCACAAAATAATTTCACTTATTATAACAGCTTTAAAATAAATTTTCAACAAAAACCACGTCTACCAGATTCATGTCAGCAATCAAAACACAGAAACACGGAGGGCACGGAGAGAGAAACAGTTTTCTCCATGCTTATTCTCTGTGTTCTCTGTGCCTCTGTGTTTCTATTATTCTAAAACAGGGTTGATAGAAGGCTAAGAAACGTTAGTTACACCAAAGCTTCTTCTTCAACGGAAGAAGTATTCTCCACAGCCGCAACACTCTTTTTCATTGATCCTGGCTTTTCTTTGTGGTGTTTAAGGATCAGTGATTCTATTTCATCTAACAGAGTGGGGTTATTCTTTAATTCTTCTCGAACAGCCTCTCGTCCTTGCCACCGTTGCCCTTTAAAACTCAACCAAGCCCCTTTTTTATCAATGATATTAAACTCTGTAGCCATATCAATTGCACAGCCAGTGCGAGAAATTCCCTCATTGAACAAAATGTCAAACTCAGCAACTTGAAACGGCGGTGCCATCTTATTTTTGGAGACTTTGACTTTGACTCTATTGCCGATTTCAGAATTATCAGGCCCTTTAATTCCTCCGGTGCGTCTGATGTCTAAACGGATTGAAGAATAAAATTTAAGCGCTCTTCCGCCTGTAGTAGTTTCTGGGTTGCCATAAACGACACCGATCTTATCTCGAATTTGGTTGATAAAAATCGCACAAGTGTTGCTCTTTGATAACGCTGAAGTCAATTTTCGGAGGGCTTGGGACATTAAGCGCGCTTGAAGTCCCATAAATTGATCTCCAATTTCCCCCTCAAGTTCTAATTTAGGCACTAAAGCAGCAACGGAATCGACAATGATGACATCGACGCTATTGGAGCGGGCAAGCATTTCTGCAATATTGAGGGCTTCTTCACCACTGTCTGGTTGTGAAATCAATAAGTCATCGATATTCACCCCAATTTTAGATGCGTAACTAGGATCTAGAGCGTGTTCAACATCAATATAGGCGGCTACGCCCCCATTTCGCTGAGCATTAGCAACGATATGTGTCGCTAAAGTTGACTTCCCAGACGATTCTGGACCATAAATTTCCACAATACGACCGCGCGGCACGCCGCCAATTCCAAGGGCGATATCGAGAGCAAGAGCCCCAGTTTTGATCACGCTAACTTCTTTTTCCTGAGAATGTCTGCCAAAAGACATGATAGCGCCATCGCCAAACTGCTTTTTGATTTGGCTGACAGCGAGATTTAACGCCTTTTTTCTTTCGGCGTCTGCAGCTTGTTGTTGTTGTGACATGAGGGCTCCTTATGGATTAAAATCTAATGATACGAGGCAACATCATACCGAGTGCCGAATTATGTTTCAAACAATCTCATTGCGAAGAAAATTGACCAAAGAAGTAAGCTCGCTGCGATCCAAAGATAAACCGTCAATGACCGATTCAAATTGCTCAATTTCTTCGTGGAACATTTTCACGGCCTGGTCTTTACCGCAAATATTAGCGATATTGAGTGTGTGTTGATGTTTTAGATCTTGAGCCATATCGCCGATGTCGTCAGCGATTTGAAAAGCCATCCCGAAATGAGCCGCTGCTTTCTTAACCAAATTAAGTTGCTCTAAACAGCCTCCGCCGTAGATCCAGCCGAGAACAAATGAAATTTCAAAAAGAGTAACCGTTTTTTTATTTAAGATCTCTCTCACAGAGGAAATTGTCAGGTTGGGCGGCGACAGATCTAAGAACTGTCCGCCGGTCGCACCAAAAAGGCCAGTATTATAAGCGGCATTTTCCAGAGCAAGCACACAAAGTCGATCGCTTTGGTCGACATTGGGGTGTGACGTTCCTTTTATACTTTCAGCATTTTTTGCGAGGCAAGCATATCCAGCAGAAATCAAAGCATAGGTTGCCAGCAAAGCAACAGACTCTCCATAAACACGATGAAGAGATGGTTTAGAGCGCCTTTCGTCATCGTCATCCATGCATGGAAGGTCATCGGCAATCAGCGAAGCTGTATGGAAATATTCTACTCCGACAGCAGCTTCAGAAGCATCTGCATCTAATCCTAGTGCTTTTGCTATCATCAGAACAAGAGCTGGACGAAATCGTTTGCCACCATTCAACAAAGCATATTCACAAGCATCCCTCAAATGGCTTTGCGGTCCTAGTTGAGGAATGCAAACCTTTAATTTTTTTTCGATGATGTCTTGGTAAGGCTTTAAAATTAACAAGAATAAATCGGATTGAGTTTGAGGCATACGCTGAGACCGTTATTTTTCTGAGAGTTACGATTTAATGAACGAGTTTGAAGGAATGAATCCGCCGATATTCAAACAAGGGGTGCATTTGACAGCCTGTCCAATCAAAGAGCCTGGATTGGTGACGCTATTGCACCCCAGTTGCGTTTGATCTCCTATGATGGCGCCGAGCTTTCGCATTTCCGTTGGGATTCGTTGTTGGTGATCGATGTACAAATCAATCGTTTTTCCATCAAGCCTGAGGTTAGCGCATTTCACACCAGCCCCTAGATTGACATCGGATCCAAGAATAGAATCGCCAACATAGGCAAAATGGCCTGCATGGGTGTTGTTCATCAAAATCGTCTGTTTAATCTCAGAAGCATGACCGATAACGCAGTGGTCTCCGGTGATGACATTTCCGCGGATATACGCTCCATGTCGTATTGTGCAGTTTTTTCCTATCACACAAGGACCTTGGATGTAAGCGCCAGGCTCAACAATTGTTCCTTCACCGATTGAAATGAGTTCTGGGTGGATCAAATAAGCCAAAGAAGAGATAACCCCTTTGTGTAAGCCTAAGGGAAGGGTTTTGATATAATTTTCAAGTTTCAACAAAGCAAGCCAAGGATAGGGTGTTGAATCAAAAATTTCCCTATATTGGAAGGAAGCTAAATCGAAAAAGTAGGCGGTTTGCATAACCATCGTAAAAATCCATCACCTTGAAAAAAATCTACAGGTAGAATATCAGAAGGCTATGTAGAATTCAATCGAATAAGCAGCTCGGTTTTGTGTACTTATCACTTTCCACACAGCTCTCATAAGAAAAGAAATAGATATATATAAGACTTCTTATTCTTCATAGCGTGTGGAAATGTTCATAAAATTATCAAAAGCTCTCAGATAAAATCGTGTTGATGAGTTGTCGTTATCTTGTTTGCAAATGACCTGTTATTGACAGGATCATCAGTTCGTTGTGAAAAACAATCGAGATATGAACAGAAAACTTCGGCTTATGAACAACTTGATATCTACTGGGACAGGCCAGATTTGCGCAAAGCCCACTCAGCTGAAAGATAATAGTCTGGCAAATTGGTGTTTCTGGCGATCTGCTCTTGCTGAATTTGGTGAGTAAACAAGTTGTCTTCCGAGTAAATTTCCGAGTAGGATGTCGGCGATGGGGTATAGCTCAAACCAAAACCTAAGGAAGAAGTCATGATTTCATTGATTGTGTGATCTTGCGTTTCTAACATCCATCCTAGACAGGCTAAGCGGCCCTTTTCAAGCTCTTGTTTTGTTGTCATTCCGAAATACATTGCCATCGTCAAAATCTGATCTGTCGTTCCAGAAATCCCTGCGATTGCTGGGGCGCCAACCTCGGCTGATGAAGTGAGATAATCGTGAGGCTGTTCCCTTTCAACATTTGTTGCTGGACGCCACCAGTGGCTTCCAGGGGCCCACTGGATCTGTTGAGAGCTTCTTTCCTCATACTGTGCCTTCATTTCTTCGCTTACTTTCGTTTTGGAAGGATCTAATTCTCCAATCGCGTGCCTTCTTTCTCGTTCGCTTAAATCGGTGATTCGCGTTGCTGCAATGGGTTGATTTTTTTCTTTGATCAACTGTTTTCTTTCTGCTTCAGGAATAGCAGTCCTTAAACGATCTGTTCTCGTACTTTCAGCATAGTCGGAGTAGGAATATGGCTGAAGTTTGCGATGATGGACGATATCTTCGAGCATGGGAGTGTTGACTTCCCAGCCAGCTTGACTTTCTTTTAATTTATTATCAATTCTAGCAACTAATTCTGGGTTTTTTAAAATTTCTTGTGTAAAATTCCAAGTACTTTTATAAGGAAAGTACATTTTTTCCCTTAGATTTCCATTCTTAATAGCATTTCGAATTGTAATCGGATTTAATCCGACGCTTCCAGCTTCATTATAAATACCTTCAACAATAGTCCCATCAAAGGTTTCAGTTTTTCCAGTCATTGGGTTATATCGTTCTTCTCTTTTTGTCGAAAAAATTTCAATTAACAGTTCATTTACTTTTAGAGTTATTTTATCTTGCTTGAAATTTTTTGGTGTTGTTGGGGAGATTTTTCCTTCATCCTCGAGTAGGATTTCAGCATATTTTTCAAGAAAGGTCATTAATCTTTGATTTAACTGATCTGCGAATTCTAACGCATCAGGGTGCGTTGCTGCAACGCTAGCAACAGATTGTTCTAGTGTTTCCATGGCGATTTTATAGTCTTGTAAGCAGCTGTTTCTGAGGTTTTTTAGTTCTTCTGGTGATAGAGTTTGGAGAAGCTCTGACGGTAAATCCACTTTTGGAGCAATATGTTTGTGTTCTATTGTTCCTTTAATTTGTTTGACCATCCTTTGAGTTTGGGATTGAGAAATAGAGTGTGGTTCGCTGCTGCTGAGAGGAAACGAAGAAATGGATGTTTTAACTTCTGCATCTTCTGGATTTCTTAAGTTTTTTAAGAAACTTTCAGAAACGTTCGTAGAGTCGGGTTTTTCTTGATAGACGGGAGAAATTGTTCCAGGCGATTGCGTATAGTTTACACTATAAAGGCTATCAACACTGTGATTTTTAAAATCTGTATTTACTGACATTACAAAACCAAATATTATTACTATATTATTATAGAATAATAATATTAATGTTTTGTTGTTGTTTTGTTTGATTGCTAATTAAAATTGTTTTTATAAATATGAAAATGTTTTATTAATAATTAATAAAATCACAACAATAAGCATCAAGAATAATTTAGAAAATAAGGAGATGAAACGTGAAAAAGGACAATGGACGGGTATGGACAGGAATGGACGGTATGGACGGTATGGACGGTATGGACGGTATGGACTATATGGGGCTATTTTCATAACCTCGTCAAGCCTCTTACCACTGAATAACAAACTCCCCCTATCTTGTAAAAATTGACAGGATGGGAAGGATAAAAAGGATGATGGGGTATAAAGGATATTCGCTATCCTGCCCTATCTTTCCTATCCTGTGAAATTGACAGGATGGGAAGGATAAGAGGGATGGCAGGAAATGGCTCTGACAGCGTTACTTTTTTGAAATGAGAGACGACGTCGCTTGGGGTCCCAAAGTTAGGGGAATAGTTGCCTTATTTTTTCTCTGGTTTGCCATTGAGGTAGGAAACTTTCTGCACAAAGTGACCCTCTGCATCATAGAGGGTTGCGATTCCTTTGCTTTGAATCACTTGACTGATAGGGAGTTTTTCCCCTTTCTTGAAATAATCCCCTTTAAGGAGCTTATTGTTCTCATATTCTTCGATCATCATCAAGCTGCCGTCTCGGTACCATGCAGTTAAAACACCGTTCTTTGCATTGTTTGACATTTCTCGATGACTTTCTAACGTTCCGTCTGGATACCATGATTTAACAATCCCTTGAATTTTTCCATCATACCAATGAAAAGAGATTTTTGGCTGCGGGTCTGTAACAGGCTCTCGTTGGATGTAGTATTCAAGCTCTTCTCCATGTTTGATCCCATTTTTTACATGGTACAATCGTTTTAATTTTCCTACTGAGTTGAATACTTTTACTCCTCCCTCAACAACCCCATTGACAAATTGCTGCAGCTCAGCGACATTGTCTTTGCCAAAAGCCGATCGATACCCATTCCCTTCTTTGATCTCTGAAATGAGGCTTCCTTTTTGGTCAAAATATTGAGCTGTTTCTAATTTTCCACGGACAAAATCTTCTTGGGCGGCGATTTTATCTTCACTCCAATAGCGTATGCTCGGTCCGTGTTTAATGCCATTGGAGTAGCAGATTTGTTGGAGAAGTTCACCTTCTTTTTTATAAATCTCAACAACTCCCTCTACCTGATTTTTAGCATAGGGGATTCTTTTCCAAAGCTGTCCAGAAGGATGGAAATAACAAGAATTTCCCTCTAACATACCTTGAGAGTAGTTCATTTCAGCAACGATTGCGCCATCTTCATTCCAAGCATAACTCGGGCCATCGAACAGCCAAGAACGCTCTGCTTCAGCCGTGACGTCGGGGGTTCCGCCAATGACATTTGTCCACAGGGACATCGTCCCGTTTTCATGCCACTCACAAAACACACCATTTGCACGCCCATTGGTGATGTCTAAAAATTGTTTGCAATTTCCATTTTCGTAATAGGTCGTCACGATGGCGCGCACAACACCTTTAGCATCTCTATTCCAGATTCTCAAAACTTTCTGATAAGGCTGAGATTTAAGGAAATCGACATTTTGAAACTGTGAAAGACGCTCTTTATTACAAATCGTCTCTGTAAAGCCATTGCGATCAACAATATTTACACTAGAGAGTGTGAGCGGTTTATGAAGGGCTTTTTGGCATTTTTTTGCACTGGTCAGTGAGCACAGCAATAAAATAAGAACGATGCTAAAAGAAAATTTACTTAGGTTTCTAAAGTCATTCATATTCATAGGAATTCCCTTTTTATAAATTTCATATTTAAGATGTAAACTTCTCTTTTATCAGAAACTTTCTTTTTACTCAGCTTAAAATCGGTGATGAACAGTTGCGGTCGATTTGGGCCTGGTGTAACCCCCCCCATTTCAACCCCTTCCACTTTAGCTAATATTTTTTGAATATCTTTAGCATCTACTTCAACAGGATGAACAAGTGTTTCCATCGTCTCCTGATAAGTTGGAAATGTTTGAACAACCCCTTCCGAGAAAATCAGAGAATTTCCTTCGCTTGTTAAGAATTCAAGGCGCTTTTTTATCCGTTCATCATCGGCAAAGTTTTTGTCGGTGACAATTCTCTGCAATGTCTCTATTTCAGGTTCTAGAAAGACCAAAGTTTCAAGGTATTTATCGATGTAGAAATGATCTGCATCTCGGAAATGCTGTCTGACCGAGAGGTTAAGAGACTGTTTTTTTTCATTGACGAAAGTTTCGTATTGAATCGACTCCATCGATTCATTTAATTCTTGTAATTCCCCTTTTTCCGAAACAAAAATGAGAACGACAAAAACGAGTGGTAAGAACCCCAAGAAGATTAGGTAGAGGAGAAGACGAGAAAGCGGGATATTTTTTAGCATAACATTCTATCTGTTGGGGTAAACCGTTTTATCTTTTAAGAAGAAAGAGGTTTTGTATTTACCACGATTCGCATTCCACTTCACTTCATTTTTATTATCCACCCAATCATTCGGTTCGATGAGGGCATCATGAAACTCTCTAGCCCATTTTGGAGTAGGACTGGAGAGCTCGAGTTCGACATAAACTTGGTATTTTTCTTGTTTCTTCCCTTGCTGAGGCCGTTTCACCATCGTATAATTAAAATCTTCGATTTGAAGGCGTGTTTGAGGGATTCCTTGTTCATCTGGAACAACGATCGCATGGTGTTGGCTCAACCAAGCTAAGACATCGCTGACTCGGGGGATATTGGCAAAAAGAGGATAAGAGTCGGGAGTTGCTTTAAGATCTTTTTGTAAAAAGGCTAACCGGTCTCTTAAGTCATCTGCTGACAGCTGGGTTAACGTTGGAGTCTCTCCGTTAAATTTCTCTTTTGCTTGTGGATTTTTTTCGTCGAAAGTGTCTTCAAATTGTTCTGGAGATTTACCTGTAGAAGCTAATAAATCAACATATGATTGTTTGATCAGGTCTTCTTCATAATGGAGATAGTGCTGGCTGAAAGTGTAGAAAGTAAAAGTAAGGAGTCCGATTAAACCAAAATAAATGGCTACAGGGAGTTTTAGCCTCCTCCACGGATGTGCATAACTCAGTTCTTCTTGTTGAAAGTCAATGAGCGATTGATTGGTTGGGAATATGTTGGCTGGAAAGATATTGCTTGGAAGCGATTGAATCGCTAATCCTATTGGCAAGGCGAAAGCTTGGAGTTGATCGCTCGTAAATTGATCTGTGGGTTGGGCCTTCTTCAAAGGAGTGTTCAGGTGCTGTGTGAGGTAGTGGTCTAACCCCTTGTAATTCACGGCCTCCCCAGTGATCGCTATCCCTTCTATTGTTTCGTTTCTCAGCTCTTTAGCGAGGGCAAATCCAATCTTTGTGACGAGTTGCTGTAATTTCTTCAGCGCTTCTGATTCCTCGTTTCCTTTTTCTGAGAGCAGGTTCCAGTCGTTCAAGTCTTTTTGTGCAGATAAAGAATTTCCCTTCTTTAGGGCCGTTAAAAGGAGGTCCATCCCTTCTTGCTGTCCAAATGATGCGACAAGCTTCCCTTTAGATACTAGCGCGGCAGTGGTATTTTGTCTTTGAAGGTGAATGATTAAACAGGTTTGTTCGTCAGAGATAAAATTTTTTACAAAACTGGTTAACGCTGCTTGAGGCGCAGAGACGATTTCCGGTTCAATATTTAATGACTTCCAGCTTTCAATGTGATTGTTTACAGACTCTTTTTTTGCAGCGAAGAGGGTAAGTGTTGTCGAATCAGCATTTTTGTTGATGATTTGATAGGATAATAACGCTTCGTCAATGGGATAAGGGAGCAAGGGCTCCGCCTGAAATGTTAAAGCCGCAGCAATATCTTTATTTTTAGTGATCGGAAGGATTAGCGTTCTTGCCAAAACATCCGTTCCATTTAAACAAGTTGTCAGTATAGGGTGAAACGTGTAAAGCGGTTTGACATTGTCCGTTGCCGGATTGAGTAGAAAAAGATTTTTGAGGATTGGCCCTTTCCTCGAAGTTTCTACAGCGGCGCACTTAATCCCTTCGGGCAGCCGTTCTAAGCCTATAGAAATAGTAGAAAACTTAAAATTAAACATAGTGTTAATGAAATTTACCAGACGTCAGGTTATTTTAGTGCCTAAAAAGGGTGATTCTATTAGACTCATAGTATTAATTCAAGCCTTGTTATGAGATTATGATCAAACTTATCATCTTTATAGACCTTATCTTCCGCATTTATACCTTCATGATTTTTGCGCGGATCATCTGCTCTTGGCTTCCACAGTTGAACGACTACCGGTTGATGCAATTTGTCAGTTACTACACCGATCCCTACCTCAACTTCTTTAGACGGTTTGTCCCGCCGTTGGGAATGATTGATTTTAGCCCTATTGTTGCTTTTCTCTGCCTCTCTTTCATTCAGAGTTTCGTGATCTACTTGATTAAGCTTTTCTTTTAGGCATGACGATGAAAGAGCACAGACAAAAAGAAATTCAAATCGGATCGTTAACTCTTCCCAATCGTATTTTCTATGCGCCTTTAGCCGGCTGTTCGGATTACCCATTTCGCAAAATGACCGCTAAATATCGTCCTGGGTTGATGTATTGCGAGATGGTGAAGATGGACGCCTTGGTTCGACACGACCAAGGGACTTACCATTTATTAGATTTCTCTCCTGATATGTATCCTATCGGAGCACAGTTATGTGGGAGCAAGCCGTCCATCGCAGGACAAGCGGCAAAGATCATCGAAAATCTCGGTTTCTCCGTTGTGGACCTCAATTGTGGATGTCCGGTCGACAAAGTGACTAAAGATGGAAGCGGTTCAGGGATGCTGAAAACACCTGAACTGATTGGCGAAGTTCTTGCCAATATGGTCGCTGCTGTAAAAATCCCTGTCACTGTTAAAATTAGAGCTGGATGGGATGAAAGCCAGATCAATGCAGAAGAGATTGTTCGAATTGCTGAACAAGCAGGCGCTCAAGCGATTTGTGTGCATGGACGAACCAGAATGCAAGGATATCAAGGTCCTGCTGATTGGGAAGTCATTAAGCGATGCAAGCAAGCGGCTACAAAAATAGCTGTGATTGCCAATGGAGATATCGTCGATGGTGTTTCTGCTGAAAAGGCTTTTCTTGAAACAGGTTGCGATGCTGTCTTAGTTGCTCGTGGCACGATGGGGCAGCCATGGGCTGTAGAGGATATCCTTTGTCATCTGAGCGGGCAGGAGCCAGCCATACGGTCGCTTGAAGATTGCCGGACAGCTCTTTATGAGCACTTCCAATTTACACGACGCTATCACCAAGACCATCGCGTTTGTGTCGATATGAGGCGTGTTGGGTGTTGGTATCTTAAGAAGTCGGCGGGGACCCGTCAATTTAGAGAGTTGATCAGCCGCGCCTCTACCCTTCAAGAGGTCAACGACCTCATTCTCCACTTCCCTTTAGGCGAAGAACAGCCTCTGCTTAATTAAACGCAAATGCCCGAAGACTCAAAAAGGAAAGCGCAAGATGTGAGAATGCGAACATCTGTGAGCGCAGAGCGGTCCTTAGCTTTATTAAACGCAAAGGCGCAAAGGTGCGAAGACGCAAAGGGGTGAATAAATATGTCACCTTTTTGAAATCAAAGGCATATTTAATATAGTTGAAGTAATTAATTGTTATTGACTAAAAAATAATATTTTGTTAAAGTTGCCTTTAAGTTAAAAATTTTAAGGAGAATTTTATGAATGCTATTATTGGTGGACAAGTTGCAAACGCGGCTCAACAAGCTATCGTTGCGGTTGGCCCCCGTGTTGTAACTCCCTTTGCAGCGGGTGTAATTTTGACGATTTCAACGGTTGTTGCAGGTGTGATTGCCTTAGGATTTGGAATCAAGGCTATGTTTGAATGTCGTCTTGGCGATTGTTTAGACAGAAAAGTGATCGTGCAAATTCCAATGGCTCTTTTTGTTGGAGGCGTTAATTTCGCAATATCAAAACTTCTAAATCTTCCATTCCCTCGACACATATCCATTCCTCTCACAATGGCGATTTTCTTCATAGCTGCCAATATTCTAGAGGAAGTTATCATAGAATCTACAATCCCTTATCCTCATAGGGTTGATTATGACGATAACTATTATTATTAAACGTCCTTGAATAATAGCCCCATTTCCCTTTAGGCGAAGAACAGTAGGATGGGAAGGATAAGAAGGATGATAGTGCGTAAAGATATTCGTTATCTTGCCCTATCTTTCCTATCCTCCCCATCCTGTTAATTTTTTTGTCTCTATCCTGTCGATCTTAAGTTTTAGCTCGTTGTGGATTTTTTGTCTCATTGCGAAAACTGTCAATCGTTCTGAAATTCATCTTGAGAGTCGACAGCAAAAGCAGCGAAGATTTTGATCAGTTTAAGGTCTATACTATCGAGAACATGAATAGTCACATTCCAGTAGTCAACGATTCCACGGACATAATTTCTCTTGAAACAGACCAGGGGTTGTTCAGTTGATGGATCAACAATAATAAATTTTGAATTTGAGGAGTCTAAACGGGCGATCCCGACGCATTCTTTTTCTTCATTATAGAGGAAAAATCGTGTTGTTGCGTTAGGGACGACCTCTCCCTCTATTGCTCCGATTTTTATCTTTTTAGTATCATAGAGATCGATTTGGGCTTGCCAAACGCCTCCGCCAAGGGTAATAAAGCGGCAGATGCCTACACCCTCATAATCGCCTTTAGGACCAAAAAGTTCATAGCTTGTCCGTATCCTAAAAGGGCTTTTTACAATAGAACCTAAATAGGAGTGTTCGGAAGTAATGTTCAGGATTGTTGAGAACATGTAATCTTGCTGTCGCACTTCAAATGAGAGTGTTGGTTGTTTTTGAGGAGGAAGGACGTCGGCAGCGACGAGGAGTTTAGAAAATCCACATAAGAAAAGCATTAAAGAAACAATAATTTTCATGCGATCATCTCCAGGAATAAAATTGAATTAAAGACGAATACAAGACTTTAACTATATTGATCTTTGTTTTTTTAGTCAATAGAGTAGTAACTTTAAACATTGGGATGAATCATGCTGCAAATGGGACAGAGAGAGGCTTGGTGGTTACGCGCCTGGCAATATTCTCGTGCGAAATAGATGATTTGCAAATGGAGGCGGTTCCAATCTTTTTTGGGAAACAGACTCTTCAAATCTTTTTCTGTTTGTATGACATTTTTCCCCTCGCTTAACATCCACCGTTTCGCACAGCGGTGGATATGTGTGTCGACGGGAAAGGCTGGATGGTGAAAGGCTTGGGACATCACCACTGAAGCTGTTTTATGCCCTACCCCTGGCAATTCTTCCAGGGCTTCAAAGCTATCTGGCACTGCACCCCCATATTTTTCTAATAAAATCTGAGAGAGCTGAAAAATGGCTTGAGATTTTCTTGGGGCTAATCCGCAAGGGCGGATGATATTCTCAATGTCTTTTGGAGATAACAAGATCATTGCTTGAGGGGTAGATGCCCTTGCAAATAGCAGAGGGGTGATTTTGTTGACGCGGACATCGGTGCATTGCGCCGACAGTAGCACCGCGATGAGCAGTGTGTAAGGGTCAAAGTGGACGAGGGGGATCGGAGGCTCGGGATAAAGCTCGTTTAAGATCTCTTGAATTTGCTTTGCGATCCTTTTTTTGTTCATTTTCCAATACAGAATTTTGAGAATATTGCTGAGAGGATATCTTCTGAAACGTTCGTGCCGATAACTTTCCCCAATTCTTGCAGGGCTTGACGAATATCTATCGTCAAGAATTCTGGAGAATCTCCCGCTCTTAATCCGCGTAGAACAAGAATGATCGCTTCGATAGAAGATTTAAGAGCTTCTTTGTGTCTCACATTGCTGATGACGACCTCCTCCTTAGAGGGGGCCCCTTCAGACCAAATCAGCCGGTCGACAGCTTGGTAGAGGTCTTCTAACCCCAGTTTTTTCATCGCAGAGATTTTGACAACTTCAGGAAAATCTAACGAAGGGATTGCGCAGCATGGGAGGTCGATTTTATTCCAGATGGCGATCGTTTTAGCAGTGGGTACCTCTTTGATGAGTTGGAGGTCGTCTTGGGTTAACCCTTGATGGGCATCTAGAATCAACAGGATGAGGTCAGCCTCTTCCATTGTTTGCTTTGACCGACGGATCCCTTCTTGTTCGATCGTCTCCTCTGAATGGCGAATCCCTGCCGTGTCGCTGATTTTCAGGTGGAGTCCATTCAACCTTAAATGGTCTTCAAGGACGTCTCGTGTGGTCCCAGCTTGAGGCGAGACGATGGCTCGATCTTTATTTAGAATCGCATTCATCAACGACGATTTTCCTACATTAGGGCAGCCGACAAGGCATAGAGAGAGACCTTCATGGAGAATTTTGCCTTGGTGGAACGTCGCAGCCAGTTTCTCCATCGATTGGCAAATGCCCTCAAGGTCGGAACAGATTTCGTCCATCGTCGCAAACTCCAACCCCTCTTCAGGGAAATCGACCCAAGCCTCTAAAATGGCCGCGATTTGGGTGAGTGCCGTTTGAAATTGCGTGATTGACCGGGACAGAGCCCCTTTTAGTTGCTGTTCAGCAGCATCTAAAGCCCGTTCATTTTTAGCACAAATTAACGTCTGCACAGCTTCAGCTTGGGCGAGATCGATTTTTCCACTGAGAAAGGATCGGAAGGTGAACTCTCCGGGCAATGCGGCTCGGGCCCCTGCTGCAAGGGTTGCTTCTAAAACACGCCGCGTGATTAAACTCCCTCCATGGCAATGGATCTCAACCGTCGTCTCGCCGGTGTAAGAACGTCCTCCCAACATAACCAAGACGAGGACATCATCGATATGATTTCCTTGTCCATCATGAATGTATCCAAAGTGGGCGGTATGAGAGATGTATTGATGAACGGGGCCAGAAAAAATTTTTGATGCAACATTGAGAGCGTCGCGTCCAGAGATGCGGATGATGGCCACTCCTCCTTCGCCAGGAGGTGTGGCTATCGCAGCAATTGTTTCACCGGGTGTGTAGGGTGTGTGAATAAAGTCCATTTTGTTTGGTTATTTAAAAGTTGTAGATAATAAGATGATACTCTAATCTATTCATTTATTGCATGAATTTTTCACGGTTTACAAATTATGACTGAAATCATTTTTATTGATAGGCAAACTGGACAGAAGCAGGTTGAAAAAATCTATCAAGATAAAGCTCTTCGATTTCTCTATGGGAATGGATGGATCACCCGCCTTCTCAGTCCGTTGATTCTCCCTTTAACCTGCCGCTGCTCGTTATTCTCTAGGTTCTTTGGGTATTTGCAAAAAAAGAAAAAGAGCTCAAAAAAAATTGAGCCGTTCATTCGTGAATTTGATGTCGACGAGAGCGAATTTTTAGATCCTGTTAGCTCCTTTCAATCATTCAACGAATTTTTTATCCGCCGTCTAAAGCCTGAGGCGCGTCCGATTGACTCAGATCCTGACGTTGCGATCATTCCAGCGGATGGACGCTACTACTTTTATGAGAATATCTCCCAATGCGATGAATTTATTGTCAAAGGAGAGAAATTTTGTTTGAGAGAGCTGCTTAAAGACGATGCCCTCGCTGAAAAGTATCAGAAAGGGAGCATGGTCCTTGCTCGCTTATGTCCGACCGACTACCATCGCTTCCATTTTCCTGTCGAATGCATAGCTGGAGAGACCAAGTTGATCAATGGCTGGCTCTATTCGGTCAATCCTCTGGCTATCAGAAAGAATATTCACACGTTTTCACAAAATAAACGGACACTTTGTCAGTTGGATAGCGCACGGTTTGGAAAAATCTTGTATTTAGAAGTGGGAGCGACAGCTGTGGGCAGCATCCAGGAAACCTATATTCCAAATCAACCCCAGCAAAAAGGAGCTGAGAAAGGCTATTTTGAGTTTGGAGGATCGGCTTTAGTTCTGCTCTTTCCTCCTCGATCGATTCAGTTTGACCGAGACCTCCTTAAAGCGACTCAAGAAGGCTTTGAGATTCGCTGCCTCCTCGGACAGCGCATGGGGATCATGGATAGACAAGATCGCAACTTCTCAGCATAGAGAAACAAGATAGGCAAAAGGACAGAACAGGATAGGCAGGATCGCTTCGCGGCAGGATAAGCAAGATAATAAGAAAATTCAGGCAAACAACAAAAACATAAAAAAACATCTCGTTCTTTCTATCTTTCCTATCCTTCCCATCCTGTAAAAAATTGCAGGATAAGCAATATGTCACTATCTTGCTTATCCTGCCGCTTGCGATCCTGCTTATCCTGTTTTGTCCATTTTGCTTATCCCTGTTCTACCTGACTGGGCAGGCGCCTGTCGCGCAGCTTTCGGTCAGTTCTTCATCTCGCATCTCAATGCCGGAGTAGTCGATCTTCCGAAGTGTCGATGCATAGGCATCATAGATCTCTTTAGTGACAACTTCCTGTGGGAGGTAGGCATAACCGAGGTCTTCAGCATTCTTCGTTGGGTCATTGCGGAATAGGAACGAGACGCCGACATAGCAGTCCCAATTTTCCAACAGCCAGTCGATGATGCCGGGAACTTCTGAAGGATCGTATGAGACGGTGTTAGAGACGTTCTGCTCGCACCATGTTGTCTGGAGCAAGGCATACCAATTTAACTGCTCGATTGCCGAGTCAGTGTTGATTTCCACCTCTTCAACTTTTCCATTTTTTCTCGTCACGGTCGTTCGAGTAAAAGGGACATTCTCATACTTGACAGGGAACTTTACGAGCACTGATTCAGGCTCAAAAGGCTTCTCGATGACAGAATAACCAGCCGCTTTGAATCGGTTGACGAGAGGGTCGTGTTTAGAATAGGTGACATTCGTCATCATGTAGCGCCCTAAGGGGAGGTGGATCCCTTCAGGGACTTCGCCCCATTCTTCGGTTCCCATAATCTTGCTCACAGTCCCGCTTGGTTTAATGCAGGTGACATTTTTTGGGAGAGGAGAATTCAATTCATTGGCCATGCTATAGGCTGCGCTAACAGTGAGATTGCGCATCCGCTTATAATCATATGCAGTCAGATCTCGGCGGGCTCGCACCCCTGTCAACCCAACACCGCAAAGATGAAGGAATTCATTATTGAGGTGCCACGCTTCTTGTAAAATCTCATCGCGGAGGTTAACCATGGTTTGGCGATAGTTCATCCGTCCAGCCAGGTAAAGAGCCCGTTCAAGACCGACTTTATCCCCTTTGAAGGCGAGGACATTCACTTCCGTTAAGTTGCAGAAACTTTTATTTCCGAGCAGGATCTCGACGCAAGGGTTGCACCCTTTAAACCATGGAGCTCGCCGTTCTGCTTCAATCGCGTTGATGAATCCAGGTTCAGAACCACCAGACTCTAACATCAATTGAAAAATATTCTCCAACTCAGCACGGGTTGGTTTTGAACGGAATAACAAGCTGTTATTTGACTGTTGACGATGGTAATTGCCTTTTAGCCACCATTCCTTCTTCGCGAGGGCAAATTCTTCCCATTCAGGCTGCCCATATTCGAAAAGGGCAATTTCAGCTGATCGACGGCTTGAAAGGATTGTTCCGAGCCAGTTGACGATATCCAAGATGTCGATGCGGGTGAGGAGCTGGTCTGCACGGTCAGATAATATTTTAGCGATCGCTTTGAATGCTTTGGCGATTTGTTCATCTCCGGAAGAAATCCAGCCATATCCTTTTAGACGTGTGCCGGCAGGACGTATCTCAGAGAAATCGAGGATCAGTCGTTTAGCTGGGAATTTCCCTGCAACAAGTTTACCAACGGCTTTAGCCCAAGCGATAGCAGAGTCTCCGACTTTAATCGTCCAGGTGGCAGATTCGGCGTCAAAAGTCTCGACATTATAGTAGGTTCCCCCTTTGTCTATTTGAGCAGAACGAATCACTTGAATTTCTTGTAGAGGGCGTCTGAAGCCATTCAAAGTCCCTGTAATTGGCCTGAATCCAACACCGCAGCCTTGTAATAATAGCCAAAGAGCATCGACGACGTCGTAGACCGTTTCAATGTGTGTGTAAGCGCAATTGAACATACTGGATTCTCTTGTACGGCTAAGTTCAGTCCCTCCTAACCATAATGTTCGGCCAGCTGGAGCGATATAGCGTCCTAGGATGAGCGCGCGCAACTCGTCGAGTTCATCTTCCTGAGATTCGTTCAGGGATCTTCCTAAAGCCCGCTCCCACAGCCATCGTTGGTGTAAAATCACCCGGTCGACAACCTGTTCCCAACTTTCTAATCGAGTGTCTCCCTCCTTAACAGGACGGTGATAAGTTCTTAAAGCAACAGCCATGGCGCGAGCGGTGGGGGTTGTCATAGGGGTTTCCTTAGTAGTCATGGGGTGGACTCCTTCTATAGGTTAAAACCACAATATCTTGTAGTTGGGCTTATTTTTGATACAATAGGTTGTGTGACGAGAGCATTGTATATCTCTTTTTTGCTCATTAAAGTCAAGACAAGAGATTATTTGGAATTGCTGCTTGAGCGTTCTTCTAAAGCTGTTTTTAAGCTCTTGAAAATGAGATGTTTCTAAAGTTTTCCTGTTTTTCTTAACTTGTTCATATTCAAACGATTAAAAATATTGAAAAAAGAGAATTTGGGTTTTGCTAGGCATTGATGTTTCAATTGCGAAATAGATGTCATGGTTCTATGTGTTTTGAGGCTAAAAATTAAATTATAAAATAATTTTGTTTATTTTTAAAGTTAAAGTTGATACGATTAGTATTAAATTTTTAACCATAAGGAGTTATCCATGAGTAGTCCAATTTTAGCATCTATTCAATCATATGCCTATTCTGCTGCGGGGGGCGCTTTTTCAGGAGGGATGTTAGCTTTTGGTCTTTGCAAGAACAAAATGAAAGAAATGGTTGTTTTAGGAGCTGTTGTAAATGTCGTTGAGAAGGTTTTTGCAGACTTGGCAGTAAAATGCATCCTTCGAAATCCCCTAGCGGCTGCGAATCCTATAGCGACTGCTCAGAAGGTTCTTGCTGTCCACCTTGGAGGAATGTTCCTCACGATCGCAGTAATGTTTGCCGCTGCTCTCATGTATAGAAGACAGCAAGAGCGTCAAGCACAAACGGATGTCTAGACAAGGAGGAGCCTTTAAGAGGGTTTTGTTAAGACTTTCGCTCTCCTGAGTAACCAACAGGATCTCTGCCGAAATTGCAACTTTCCAGCACAGATAAACAGGATATGTAATATAAACATAATGAGATCATATGAATACCGTTGTTGGCTCGCTAGGATTTAGTACTACATTAGGGGTTATTGAAGGTTCTGTTTTTGGATATTTTATATGCAAAGACAAAATGAAAGAAATTGTTGTCTTAAGCACAATTGCCCATTTAACTGGAGAGGTTGTCTGCTTGATCGCCAACAAAATTTTGTTTGGGAAACCTCTTGCAAATCCGTTAGCGGCTGTGTGTACATTTCTTATTGTTCGCATTGGAGTGACTGTCATCAGCTCAATAGCCGTTGTAGTCATTGCTTGTTTATTTAGGCGAGCTGCGTCGAAATCAGCAACCATATGAGGTTGATGCGATCGGGATCCTTGGCAGCTTCATGAGCAATGGACCTAAAATGAGGTCATTGCAGAAGTCCGAACTTGGACCCATACGCACCAGATTAAGATCTTCATCTTCTTGCAGCCTCACAGGTTGCGACACTTAACTTATTCATACCCAGGGCAACGCCCTTGCCATTACCCATTTATTTCAGCGCGAAGCGTTTGGAGTGCGAAAGTCTTCTTTCGCTTTATTCTAGATCAATTTTTGAGACATTCGTGTCTTTGGAATTTTTCTACCGCTTCGCGCAGCGTTCAGTATCTCCTACTTTTCTCTCAAGCTTATCCACGTCTGGTGCTATCGCCTAAAACTAACTATAATCTATC